>JAPLCS010000348.1 GCA_026392145.1 Fimbriimonadales bacterium
CTTATCTGTGATTACGAACAATGGCGCTTCCTTTTGAATCCTGGCAGATTGAACAACTTACGAAGATTGGCTCACAGTCGCCCGAACGATTGACTGAGTTGCTCGACGTGCTATGGGCTCGCTATCCCGCCCTTCTGGAAGAGTTGGTGATTCGTGCGATTGCTGATAACCAATTGACAATCCAACGTGGAGCTGAAGTTCTTGCGATTTCTGATCAGTCTGTTGAAGAGAAGCTGGAGCACTTTATGCACTCTGGTGACCATCGAATTGACTTTGATAATGGGGTTGCCAAGTTGATGAGTTGTAATGTTGCAGTGTGGGAAGTAGCGCGAGAGTTTCAAAGTCAGGGAAGTATTGAGGCACTGGTGGCGAGTTTTCCTGGAATTCCAGTCAGCGATTTGAAAGCTGCTCTAAGGTACGCGTCGGGACATCCGGTTGAAATTTCTGACGCGATCTCCAGATTTGAACTGGCCTATGACAAGAAGCCAAGTTTGTTGGTTTAGTACCGACTAGGTTTTGGGGCTAGTATTTCAGCCCAACTATGAATTGAAGCATGTTTTGACCTGGATTGGGATTGGTTCTACCCCCGTTGCTGACGTGCAAGAGTCGGAGTTCAAAAAGCCAGGCTTTGTTGTTTTTGGAATTAAATTCCATTCCAATGCCAAGAGTTGGCGTGGTGTTGTTTGCCAATCTTAAGTCTTCGGAAATGTGATTTACCCACTGAAAACCAAATCCTGCGTCTGAAAAGAAGTTCGTACCTGGGGCGATTTGCCAGCGGTATCGTGCGGTCGCGAGGATTCCCCAAGAAAGTGTGGTTTCTGCGGGAAAGTTATCAATGGCAGTTGATGAAGTCTGTAAGTAGTAACCCTCCCAGACCAATTCACCTTGCTTATTGCCCCACTTTAACTTTGGGTCGTTGCGTCCTACACCGAATGAAAGACCAAACCCATGTCTTGGATCTTCTGATCCAAGAAAGAGTTGTGACTTGGTTCCGTTTAGATAGGTGTAATAGTTAAATTCGGGGTCTGTTTTAGAATTAGTTTCTTGGCTAGATTGGCTAGACGCAGGTTCCTTGGTGGAGTAACTGGGGATTTGCTGCGATTTCAGAATCGCAATATTATGAGGATTGCGTTCACAGGGGTGAGCTAAACCAGTGGCGGCAACGAGGAGGGTGGCGCCTGAAAGAAAGCCTCGCATCATAGTTAAGGTACCCTTAGATACGCCGATGATGAAAAAATCTCTCCCTACTGTTGTCATCGTTGGACGCCCAAACGTTGGCAAAAGCACCTTTTTTAACCGAATTGTCGGCAAGCGGATTGCTGTAGTTGAAGACACTCCAGGGATTACGCGGGACCGTTTATATGCTGAAGTGACTTGGGGTCGACGCACCTTTAGAGTGGTTGACACTGGCGGTATTTTATTTGAAGAGTCTGATCCATTTGCGGAACAGATTCGTATCCAGGCAGATATTGCGCTGGCAGAAGCGGATGTTGTCTTGTTTCTGGCGGATATTACGAACGGCGTCCACCCTGATGACCGAGAGTTAGCAAATCAACTACGTTCGATCAAAACTCCGATTTTGGTGGTGCCAAACAAGGCTGATAACTTTGAGCGTGAGGATTATGCCGGCGAGTTTTATGGTCTGGGTCTTGGACATGTGTTTCCTGTATCGTCGCTCCACGGTAAGGGAGTAGCGGATTTGCTGGATGAAATTAATCACCTGTTGCCAGACCCTGAGGATTTGCCTGAAAGAAAGGAAGAAATCAAACTGGCTATAGTTGGGCGACCAAATGTTGGAAAGAGTTCTTTGGTGAATGCTTTCACTGGTGAACAGCGAATGATTGTTTCAAACATTGCTGGTACCACCCGAGATGCTATCGATACCCAATTGGAACATGATGGTGAAACGTTTAGGCTGATTGATACAGCGGGTATCCGACGTCGGGGCAAAATTCAGGGGTCGGTTGAATATTACATGGTTAATCGCGCTCAGAAAGCGATTGATCGTTGTGATTGCGCAATGATTGTCATAGACGGTGAAGAAGGTCTCACCGATGGTGACAAGCGGGTTATGAAACTTGCTCATGATGCTGGCAAGGCGGTTGTTTTCGCGGTGAATAAGTGGGGTACGAAGGAACCACCGAACGGGATGCCAAAGAAGAATTCTGACTTGAAGAAGGAATTCACCAAGATTATTCGTAATGAGGTGCCGGAACTAGCTTATGCTCCGATTGTCTTTACTTCGGCTAAGGAAAATGCCGGGCTGGAACCCAAGGTTTATTACTCAACCCAGGTGGCCACGGCACCCCCTACGTTTGTGCTTTTCTGCAATGACCCTGAGTTGATGCACTTTAGCTATCAGCGTTACCTGCTCAATAAGATTCGCGGATTATTCCCATTGATGGGAACACCTATTAGAATTTTTGCTCGTAGTAGCCACAAGCGCGAAGAAGAAAAATAGCTTTGGGCGATGTCTCGGTGATACCTAAAATGGTTTCGCTTCGAGTTCGTTGATTTTCTCTTGCAGTAGAAGTCTGATGGCTTCTTGTTCTTCCTCGGTTGCGTTGGCGGGGACGGAAATTGGTTCGCCGAAGCTGATTCTTGCTGGGCTGAATGGGAGCGGTAGCATGTAAGAGTCCCAACTTTTCTTTGAAATCCATGCCCATTTCGCGACAATGCCAACTGGTACTAGAGCAGCACCAGATTTTTGAGCCATTAGCATAACTCCTCCTTGCACAATTTTGGAGGGACCTCGGGGACCATCGGGAGTAATTGCCATAGTGCCGCCTTCTTTCAGTTTGCGAACTCCTTCGAGTGCGGCTCGCACTCCGCCGCGACCTGTTGATCCCCTTATTGATTGGTACCCGAGTTTGGTGAATACTCTGTTTTGGATATCGCCATCATTGGAGTTGCTGATAATAACCCAGTAGCCTTTGTTTCTGAACTGGTTGGCAAAGATAAACGACTTGCCGTGCCAACCGCAAAAAATGAGCTTATGATCATCCTTTTCAAAACGTTCAAATCCTTCCACTTTGAGCCGGAGAGTCGAGCCAATTCCACGAATAAGCCCCAATGCAATGGTGGCAAATAGGTCCTTTCTTGCTTGCTGCTTACGGCTGTCGCTCATGGGAGTTACTTTTAGGATGGGTCTAACTAAGCCACCCTCGTTGGCGGGCAATATCTAGTGTGGGATGAGTTGGATAATCTGTTTTGAGAATCTGTAAGGCGTTTTCGGCGAGTTGATCATCCGAGTTTCTTGCGTGTCGGACGATATCGAGCAGTGCTTCTGGTCGTTGAGACTCTGATTTTGGCATGTCAACGATACTGTTGAGCAAAAGCAGGCTGGTGGGTAAAGGTAGATTATCTGCCAGCATTCTTCGTTTGGTAGGGGAAATGTGAGTCAACCCATCAATCTCCAAAAGACGGGTTACTACGGCTACTTGATCGTCGGATTCTAACTGAAAGAGGACGTTGAGGAGGATTGTTTTTTCGTCTTCGTTGTCGCCTAACGTGCGGTACTCGTTTGCCAGATTTATCTGCATTGCCATATCTTCGGGATGTGTTTTGATATGGTTTTTAAGGTGCTCAATTTGGACGAGGGGACCCTGGTCTATTAACGCCTCATATACGGCGTGACCGACTCGTTTTGAACCTAAATCTGGAGCATGAAATACTAGCCTTAGTAGTAGGCCACCCAGTCCACCTCCGAGGTGCGCGAGGAATGCTGCGGCTGTGACAGGTTCACCAATTTTTATTATTGCTCCTGTGAGTTGAAGGGCTAGCCAAGCCATTGTGATAATTGCCACAGTGGTGGAACGATTGGGAGCAAAGGGAACTCTGAGTTTTGTATATTTGAGGCTGAAATAGGTTGCGCAACCAGCGATGCCACCCGAGGCACCAATCAGAACGGGAGCCTCAACAGTGGACCTGAGAGCGAGCCAGTAAAGTACTGTTCCGAGACTTCCGCTCAGGAAAAATACTATTGAAAATCGTAGAGAACCGGTGGCGATTTCCACTGCCGCACCTACGGCAGCTAGAAACACCATATTCGCCATGAGGTGTAGTGTGTTGGCGTGCACAAAAAGATTAGTGAAAAAGGTGAGAAGCGTGGGTTCAGACGCTCGGAAGCCATAGTCGTTGGCAAAGTTTGGATTTAAGACGGCCCAGAATGCTACTGCAATATTTGAGGCGATTAGGAGTAGAGTGACCCATGGGATTTTCGAAACCTGAGTGCGAATCGCATCACTGCCGTGAGATTTGGCTTGAGAATTGGACAGATCTTGATTGACTGTACGCTTCACATTTCCTCGTAGATTTCATCTGGGATGTCTACGTTGATGTATGTGTCTTGAACATCGTCTAGCTCTTCGAGAGCATCGAGGAGTTTGACCAGCCTTTTCATGTCTTCGGTTGATGGATTAGCTTTATTCGTTGCCAGATACGTTAGGTTGGCTTCGGCAGATTGGTAGCCAGCGGCAATCATTCCGTCATTCACCTTATGGAGGTCTGCCATGGCGGTGATGATAGAAATGGTTTCGCCATCGTTTTGCACGTCTTCGGCGCCAACTTCTAGGGCTGCCATGGTCAGTTCGTCCTCATCGTTACCTTCGGCAGCGAATTGTATCTGCCCACAATATTTGAACTGCCAACTCACGGCTCCGTTGTCAGCCATGCTCCCACCATTCTTATTAAATGCGTTTCGGACTTCACTTACGGTTCGATTTCGATTTTCCGAATAGCATTGGAGAATAATTCCAACACCACCTGGACCAAGACCTTCGTATACGATTTCTTCGTAGTTTCCACCTTCTAGCTCGCCGGTGCCTTTCTTGATAGCTCTCTCAATGTTGTCTTTTGGCATTGAGACTTCTTTTGCTTTTTCTATAGCAACTCGAAGTCGTGGATTCATACCAGCATCGCCGCCGCCGCTTCGGGCCGCGACCGTGATTTCACGGCTTAGCTTGGTAAACATATTTCCGCGCAGGGCGTCTTGCTTGCCCTTACGAATTCGGATATTTTTCCACTTACTGTGTCCTGCCATAGTCAGTCTATTTTGCCATAACCGACGGGATTTAGGCTTTATAAATTACGGTTTAAGCTTGATTGCCCTGAAAGCTTCTGCCGTTTCAGTGCCAATAATCTCGCCTTCGTTTTCGGCTTTGGACATGACAAATCCTTTGACACGTTCCAGCTTTTCGCCATAGAACTGGCTGGCATGGACGGCGAGAAGTTCTTCTCGTTTGGTCCAAGTTCCGGTTGTATCAAAGTAGAAGTTTGGTGAATTGGTGGCAAAAAGTAGTGCCCATTTTGCACTGGTTTGTGAAGCGAGTTCGAGGGTAGCTTTGCCTGAGTTCTCGTGATCCCGATGCTGAATGGTGGGAACATATTCGGATTCAAACGCAATAATGTAGTCGGGCTTTGAAGCAATCATCGTTTGTCTAAGTCGGTCCCTTAATGCTGGCTCGTCGGGGTCATATCTGCCGTCAGGTCCACCAAGGAAGATGACTTTAGCATGGTAGGAGGCGCTGGCGGTTGTTTGTTCTAATCGTCTTACTCTTCGGTTTTCATTCACATTGGTTGTGAACGGTGGGTAGTAGCTTTTGTCTCCGTCTGTGACCACGATGAGGGTGATTTGTCCTTTAAGTTTGAGCAGGGTTCCTGAGATAAAAAATTCAGCATCGTCTGGATGACCTACAACCACGGTAATTCGGGTTTGTGGTGAGATGAGGGTAGCAAGGTCTGGGTCAACTCTTGGAGAGTTTATGAGTTGACGTTGCGGATAGTGGATCTTTTGTGGGTTCCACCAGTAGGTGAGGCTGAGAATTGCAACCAGGAGAAACAGAATTCTGGTGATTGAACGAAAAAGGCGTCCAATTCGCGGTTTCCATCCTGAATTCGTTTGAGTCATAGTTCAAACTGATGTTAACAGATGCGAAGAGCCTTTACACTCGTTGAACTCCTTGTGGTGATCGCAATCATTGCTATTTTAGCGGCGATTTTGTTTCCTGTGTTTTCTCAGGCGAAGCAAGCGGCCAAGGCGACCTCGTGTCTTTCGAATATCAAGCAACTTCAGACTTCCTTTATCATGTATCAGTCAGATAACGACGATATGTTCCCTCTAGGAGCTTACGGAACGACTACTGAGTTTTTAATTTGGCATGACATGATTGCTCCGTATGTGAAGAATAAGCAGGTGTGGTGGTGTCCTTGTAGCTCCATTGGAAAATACGATTCGAACGGAAGTGAAACAAGCCATTTTGGATACAACGTGCGATATCTGACGAATTTAGCGTTGGATTTTTCAAATCTGAGTAATCAGCAGGCAATTTCTTCTACAGCCACGCAGGACCCTGCGGGGACTCTCTCATTGGTTTCCGCTCGCTCTTCGGTAGAGAATTCGTGGTGTGGTGACGATGGGAAGTTTTTATTGCGTCCGTCCGATTACTATGGTTTAAGTGGTGGGGCGGGCTTTGATTGTTGGGGCAAGCCGGATCCAAGTGCAATGAACAACGCCGTGATTGCGTGGGTTGATGGGCATGCAAACAAAAAGTCGGTGACTGCTTTCTACTCGGGACAGAGCCCGATTGACCGTTATCTAGACTTGCAGTAGCCTCCACGGCTCACGTGGGAACTTGCGTGAATAGGTCAGTTGAGTTGATCTAAAACGCTCATCATTTCGATGACTGCTAAGGCTGCTTCTCGTCCTTTGTTACCGTATTTGAGACCGGCTCGGTCCAAAGCTTGGTCTTGGGTGTCGGGAGTGAGGATTCCCCATGAGATTGGTTTGCCTGCGCTGACTTGGAGGCTCATGAGGGCTCCACCTACGTCCCCGCCGAGCAACTTGGCGTGGGGGGTTTGTCCTTGGAGGATGCAACCAAGTGCAACAACTGCATCGTGGGTTTCGACCAGCGATGAAGCCGCCACTGGAATCTCCCAAGTGCCTGGCACATGGACCACTAGAGGGTCACCTATGCCGTGGGCTTCTAGAGCTTCTAACGCGCCAGCAAGCAGTTCCTTGGTGACCAATTCATTCCATCGGCTAACAATTACGGCAACCTTTTTTCCGCTCGCATCCATTCTTCCTCTAACCACAGGCATGGTCTTATTATGATGCAATTGTTAAGTTTGCTTAGGCGTGTGGCTTTATTTAGATTCGGTTTGACGTTTGGCAGGTTCAACTAAGGTAGCCTGACGGTGGTTTCACTATGCATTCAATTGATTCCCTTGGGGAATTTGCAGTGCCATCGCGGCATTATTCAGTCTCACAGCTAAGCATTAACGAGCGACACAAGTTGATGGAGCGAGCCTTTGTAGGCTTATTTCGCTGGTATGTTGATCGTTCCCAAACCACCCGAAACTGGAATCCAGATCGGTCTTTTGACTGGAAAAATATGCGGCAGGATCACTCCCCTGAGGTGATGCAAATCCTGGAGGGATTCTTTGCGGTGGAACAGTATATTCCTGATTATTCCGCCCACGGAATGACGATTATGCGTGAGTCGTATGGACGTTCAAGTTTTCATTTGCGTTGGGGAATGGAAGAAGAGCGACATGCGGATTTGTGGCGCAATGCTCTGCTCTTTAGTGGACAGCGGACACTGGACTGGGTGGAGGATTACACTGATCAACTGAGAGGGCAGGAGTGGGGACTACCCTGGGATAATCCATGCCACATGGTTTTTTATACGGTGTTCCAAGAACGCGCCACACAGGTGAACTATCTGAACTTAGGTTTGGCGGCCCGGGGCGAGGAATCGCATGAGGTTTTTGCGAACGATGCTGATCCTGTATTGGCGAAGGCGTGCCAGATGATTGCGGTGGACGAAGCTGCTCATTACAACTTCTTCTTAGAGGGAGCCCGACTTTGGCTCTATTACTTCCCTGAGAGGGCGCTTGAAGCATTGGCTGATGTGTTGCGACACTTTACGATGCCAGCACGAAACATCATTCCCAATTACGATGCATTCGGCGAATTGCTCCACAGAACGTCAATTTTTGGGTTGCGTCAGCATGCCAGAGACGTGGTTAAGGTCGCGCTTGAGAATTTGGGGGCTGAATCGTTAAGGAAAATTGAAGAGGGAATTCGGAGATCAAGAGAGATACCGAACGAACTTGGAAAGATTCGTACGTCAGCTATTTTTGAGTCGCTGGACTTTTCTCACATCGAAAATCGCGTGAAGCAAATGTTTGGTCGGGTGAATCGGTTGGAGGCTGAGATTGGGGTTCCCGAGGAACAGGTTACAAAATTTGTTTTGAATCCTGAATTGCAGGCACATTTCGCTGCGCTTTAATCGTTTTGTACTACCGTTTGACGCGACCTTTTTGTGGAAGCGTTGTATTAGAGTGGGATTTGTAGGATGCTACGTTCAACTACGGCGACAGCGGCGGCGTGACCTCGTTCGTGGGTGATGGACACGAATATTTTGAGTCGCTTGTTGTCAAATTTTGAATCGTGGATAGAGACATGGGGTTGACCGAGGGGGTCATTCAGGATTTCGATGTCTTGCATTCTTAGGGAGATACCCAATGCTTTGATGACGGCTTCTTTCGCGGCCCATCTTCCTGCTACTTTGAGGGCTGAGAATCCGCTTGATGTTGAACAGTAGGTTTCCTCCAATTCGGTGAGAATGCGGCGGGAGAAATTGGGTCGCAACAGTGCTTTGCGTATTCGATCCACTTCGACAATATCGATTCCGACCCCAACTACCATACACCCTATTATGGACCTGCTCACGAACTGAGTGGGAATGTAGAGTTATTTAGGTTTGGTTGGCTACGAGATTGGAGGCGATGGGTATTTTGGAGGCAAGTACAATGACATTGAACTCTCGGTATGCGATATTTTGTTGTTTTGGATTCTGGTGAGGAGTACGGTCCCTATGAAATCTCTGAAATGAATCAGTGGATTTCTGAGGGACGAATTGAACCCATTTCCGTCCTGCGTCCGGAGACATCTGAGGTGAAATTGGCTGCATCCACTCTTCCAGGTTTGGAGTGGAAAACTGGGCAGACCTTTGATGCTTACAGCGAGCAAAAAATAGATACTTCACCTCTTTATTTGCGAGGCAGTTGGGCTTGTTTTATCGCGTCGTTGGTGCTGTGCTGCTTGCCGACGGGATTTCATTTGTTGGCAGGCATAGCAGGCATTTGGTTGAGTTGGTCTGCTTTCAGATTCTCCAAGATTTCTGGTGAAAAGGCTTGGATTGCACCGATGGTATTGAACTTCTTACTGCTCTGTGTATGGCTTTTTTCACTTTTCCTTTTCGGCAGTATGGACCTGCGCAATTTGCTTAATAATTCTCTCGTGAAATCGCCAGCGATTCGTAGTCTGTTGAAGTAAAGGCTACACTGATTTTATCTCAGGGCTGTTTGAGTTAGGGTGTAAGTTATGTTCAAGATTGGCGAGTATTCGAATCTGAAAGTTTGTCGGGAATCGTCGGTAGGGCTGTACTTAACCGATGGCACAGAGGACCCGGAGACGGGCAAGCCGCTAGAAATTCTTTTGCCAGAGAATCAATGCCCTGATGATGCGCTCGTAGGGCATTCGTTAAAAGTTTTTGTATACACCGATTCCGAAGATCGACCCATTGCCACTCGAATGAAGCCAACAGTCGTGGTTGGAGAGTTTGCGTATTTGCAGGTGGTTGGGATATCTGGGGCGGGAGCTTTCTTTGATTGGGGGTTAACGAAGGATCTTTTTTGTCCGTTTCGGGAGCAGGTTGGAGAGATTCAAGAAGGCCGATTCTATGTGGTGAGAGCGTATCGAGATGAATTGACAGGGCGGGTTGCATGTTCTATGCGGTTGAGTCGGTACTTGGAATCGGATGCAATTGATCTGGAAGTAGGGCAAAAGGTTCGGGTGATGATTATTGAAAAAACGCCTGAGATTGTCATTGCCATTGTGAATCAGAGATTTCGGGGGGCTTTTTTTCCGGATGAGTGGGTTGCTGACTTTCAAGTGGGAGCACGAGGTACGGCTTTTGTGAAGCGCATACGCCCTGGAGACGGGCGACTGGCGCTGTCGGTGCGTCCACAGGGCTATGAAGCGGTACTGAGCGAAGGAGAGCGAGTTTTGCGTGCCATAGAGGCAGCGGGTGGTCGGTTGGAAGTTTCAGATCGTTCGCATCCAGATGAGATTCAACGTATGTTTGGTCTGAGTAAGGGTGCTTTCAAGAAGTTAATTGGCTCGCTCTACCGACAGGGGAAAATTGTGATTCGTCACGATTCCATTGAATTGCCAAAGTGAATCTGTTGATTAAGGCACTGAAATCTCTCTGAACCGAAAATTAATTAAAAATAAGTTCGGATTTTCTGAACGTCAAATTGGGGTGCAGGGGCTCAGATTCAAACTAGGTTCAAAATTGCGTGAAAAATTTGGGCCGGCAAAAAATTCAAGACGGGACAAAAAGGGATTTCGTCGCACTTTTTCAAAGTTTTTTCGCTTAAGTGTTGCAATCGAGCCTTGGATTGAGGAACAATATCTGAGCACTCGAAAGAGCGCGGAACTTTGAAAGCGGAATAAAGAAAGAAGAACAGTCAGAAAAAACATGACGGTTGAAATTGAAGAAATTCCAATCCGTTTTTCAATCTTCCTCTTCTACAGCGAAAGTTGGTGAAAAGGATACCTCGCAAGAGGGACAAGATTGGTTCAAATGAGTAGATTAAGTCCAACACAGTTGGAATTGATCAACACTTTCTACGGAGAGTTTGATCATGGCTCAGGACGAACGCTGGCGGCGTGCCTAAAACATGCAAGTCGAACGAGCACTTCGGTGCTAGTGGCGAACGGCGTAGTAATACATGAGAAACGTGCCTTGAAGACGGGGATATACAGGGGAAACCCTGGGCAATACCCGATGTGGTGGAGAGCTGGCATCAGCATTCCATTAAATGGTTTTTCGCTTTAAGAGCGTCTCATGGCCTATCAGGTAGTTGGTGAGGTAATGGCTCACCAAGCCGACGACGGGTAGCGGGTCTGAGAGGATGATCCGCACGAGTGGGACTGAGACACGGCCCACACACCTACGGGTGGCAGCAGTTGGGAATCTTGCACAATGGGGGAAACCCTGATGCAGCGACGCCGCGTGGACGATGAAGGCCTTAGGGTTGTAAAGTCCTTTTTTGGGGAAAGACTTAGGACGGTACCCCAAGAATAAGCTCCGGCTAACTACGTGCCAGCAGCCGCGGTAAGACGTAGGGAGCAAGCGTTGTCCGGATTTACTGGGCGTAAAGAGCGCGTAGGCGGCTCGTTAAGTGTGAAGTGAAATCTCCAGGGCTCAACCCGGAAACTGCTTTACATACTGGCGAGCTTGAGGGATGTAGAGGTAACTGGAAGTCCTGGTGTAGCGGTGAAATGCGTTGATATCAGGAGGAACACCCATGGCGAAGGCAGGTTACTGGACATCATCTGACGCTGAGGCGCGAAAGCGTGGGTAGCAAACAGGATTAGATACCCTGGTAGTCCACGCCCTAAACGATGGATACTAGACGTGAGAGGTATCGACCCCTCTCGTGTCGCAGCTAACGCATTAAGTATCCCGCCTGGGGACTACGGCCGCAAGGTTGAAACTCAAATGAATTGACGGGGGCCCGCACAAGCGGAGGAGCATGTGGTTTAATTCGATGATACGCGAGGAACCTTACCAGGGCTTGAAAGTTAGGGAATAACTCTGAA
>JAPLCS010000025.1 GCA_026392145.1 Fimbriimonadales bacterium
CTTCACAGTTCGGCGCTCACGTAGCGGTTGATATGAAAAACAACAAGAGCTACAGCGCCCGTCCGCGTGAAACCGGCACCAGAGCTAACTGGATTTCTCCAATTATTCTTTCATCGTTCCACCAAGACATCGTCTATGTCGGATTCAACAAGTTGTTCCGATCTTTCGACCAAGGCAGAACCTACAAAGCGATCTCGCCTGACTTGACCAAGAACCGACCCAACGGAGACGTTCCGCACTCAACGCTCAAAGACATATCAGAAAGTCCACTCAAATTCGGACTCATCTACTGTGGGGCGGACGATGGTCGCATGACCATGACCCCCGATGGCGGAGTTACTTGGAAAGACATTCCAACTCCTGCACCAGAAAAGTGGATTAGCCGAGTCGTAGCTTCGCGCTTCGATGAAAACACCGTATACGTATCTCAAAACGGTTACCGAGAAGACGACTGGAAGGCTTATCTTTGGAAATCAACCGACCAAGGTAAAACCTGGACTTCAATCGTCGGCAACCTTCCAGCCGAGTCGATCAACGTTGTAAGAGAAGACTCAAAGAACAAAGACATTCTCTATGTCGGCACCGACATGGGTGTCTACGTCACCTTCGATGGTGGTACCACCTGGGAAACCCTCCACGGCGGTCTTGGTCACCTTCCCGTTCACGACATGGTGATCCAAGAACGAGAATATGATCTTGTAATTGCCACTCACGCGAAAGGATGCCTTGTACTTCCACTCAAGCAAGTCCAAGCAGTCACCAAAGAACTCAGAGCGACTGACCTTTCGATCGTTTCTCTAAGCGACGTAACCCGAAGTTCAGGCTGGGGTTATGAACGAAGAGAGAAATACAGCAAAGAGATGCCAAAGTCACCAGCACTCAAGGTGAACTTCTTCACCAGCCAAACGGCAAGTGCAGTAGTGGAGCTTCTCGATGCGAAAACCGGCAAGGTCCTTCTCACCAAGAACCTCAACACCATCAAAGGCTTCAACAACGCTGATCTCGAACTTCGACTAACACCCGAATCGTTCGGAGTCACCAAACCAGAACGAGGCAAAGATGGACTCCTGGACCCATTCCTCAAGAACCGACCAACGTTCCTTGAAAAGGGAGACTACAAGGTTAAAGTAACAATTGGCACAAAATCGGTTACGAAAGACTGGAAGTTGGACTAGAATCTGACTGTGGTATCCGCAACTATCATCCTGATATCGGCTTCTTGGCAGGCAAAAAATGCCAAGAAGCCAGTTGTGGCACCCCTTCCAACCCCTGCAGAGCTAAGCCAACAACTCACTCAAACCCTGACTCTGGCAAGCATGCAGCAGCCAGAATTCAAGAGCGAGGCTGACGCAAAAGCCTTCCTCAAGCAAGTTGCAATCAAGCTAACCTCCATCGCAGACAGCGCAACCCTTGGTGAAACAAAATCAGGAAGTCTTGATCTGAAGGCTGAGTACGCACTCATCAAATTCGAAGCCAACGTCAATGCAACCCAAGATCCAATTCAATCGGCGAAATGGGCGCTCGCTCTCTCTGAAAAATACCGAGAGTCAAAGTCAATTTGTAAACCCATGGAAGAACTGATTTTCCATCGGTACTTAAATGAAAAAGGAATCAGTGAACTTAAAGCATCCGTGATTCGAAGTAAAAACCCTGAAGTTCTGAGTTCCTGGCTCCTTACCGAATCAATTTACGCTTTTCTCAACGACAAGGCAGATATCAACGACCTCAAGTTTCTTAACAAGAACTATCCAGACACCATAGCCGGCAAACGTGCACTGAAAATGTACGAATTCCGTTCAAAAATGAGTCTCAATCTCCCAATGCCCGACTTTGAAATTGAACTAATGAACGGGCAGAAAGGCAAACTAAGTCAGCTGAAAGGAAAGATGGTCATGATTCACTTTTGGGGTTTTTGGAATCTCCAAAGTATGGATGAAGTCAGCCAGCTGAGGGCACTCGAAAAAAACTATTCTAAAGACTTAGTCATTATCGGTGTCAACACAGACCCATGGACTCGAGGTTTCCTTGAAACCAAAATGAAAGAAGCCGGCATCAACTGGTCAAACCACTTTGCAAGCCGACCATCTGGTCAAATACCCATTGACCTTGGCATCAAAGAATATCCATCAAAAATCATCATCGACCGCCAAGGCATCGTCCGCTACCTTCCAGGCATGGGAAGTTGGCGAGATGTACTGATGAAAAACCTTTAGGATCAAACAACTTATTTCTCTTCATTTAGCAAAAACGGAATTATCTCTTTTAGATTTTCACAATTTGCTTTTTTGAGTTGATATGATTCCCTTAAAATGTTAGTAACACTCATTTTTACAGTCATCGCTCAACAATTTTTTATAGACTTTCCGAAAGTCACAACCAGAGCGCTATCAACTGTCTCAATACTTCATCAACAGAACATCCAAAGTGCGTCTTCTAGTTCCGACCCAGAATATGCAATAGCTACTGCTACACAATTAAAAGTCCTTGATGAGAGTGGAAAAGTGCTCGCTACTTCTCCAGCTAAGGCAACTGCTGTTCAATGGTCACCTGACAAAAAAAGAATCGCTTTCCTGGACTCGGAGAGAGGTATCGTAGTCGCTAACGCGAATTTAGAAAATCCGATAATTGTGCCAAATAGTAAGGACGCGAATTCTATCTCGTGGGGAAAAAACAATTGGCTCTATTTTGCAATTCCAACTAAAGGAATTTACGCCCATGTTTCTGGTGACAAGACTGAAGTCATTTCTCCAATCGGATTGAGTCCGGTTCTAAGTCCAAACGGTACATCTTTAGCATTCTGTACAACCGGAGAAAATGGCGGCGTATGGATTTCAAACCCCAAAGGTGAAGGCGCACGGAAAATCTTAAAGTCATCAGCTTGTACATCTGTCAGTTGGTCCTTCGATTCACGATGGCTCGCTGTGGCTTCAGAAAGTAATCTGAGCATCCTAAAGTCAAACGGAAAATCAATCAAAAAGTTGGGCCCAATAAGTCACCCAACAGTTGCGTGGTCATCAGGAACAGCCGCACTAATTGCAAAACGAAACACATCTTGGCATCTTTGGGATTTTAACAAAGATGAATGGACTGATACGACATTATCCTCCGCTGATATTCCCCAGTGGACTGGACCCAATAGACTATTAACGATTCAAGAAAAATCTTTATGGATGTATTCCAACAATAGAGCAAGCAAAATGCAGTTAAATCAGTCCGAAGAGTACTTGGATGAACTGATTACAATGCATAAGATAGTGGGAATATATGTCGGAAAATCATTTCCTGATGTTTTCGTTTCCGCGCCTAAACCAACTGGCACCGAAGTCGCAAAGAGAGGCAAAATACTGTCCGCGGATCCTGTGAACGAATCAATAAGAGTTGCAGTTGAATCAGAAACCACAGCCTTTGGGCAAGAGCTAGTGTATGCAATTCCCAAAGAGACAAAAATCTTTGTTACTAAACCTGATCTAATGCGCCGGCTCTCACTTCTGCCCGAAACAAATGTGCGAGTCATCATAGACAGAAATACAGCAGTTTCAGCTCTAATTGAGGATGAAGTCTATTCCAGCCAACCAGATATATTTGGGAATCCTAATCGTATCAAACGAAACCTGATTTCAGCGGAATACGATGGAATTACTCGAGAAAAAGTGATCATCCCGATCACCTATCCATTTTTTGGCAAACACACATTTGTCGATACCTTTCTGGCAGATAGAGATGGTGGAGATCGAAGACATCATGGAAATGACCTGATGGCAATGAAAATGAGACCTCTTTTAGCTGTTTTTGATGGAATCGTAACTTTTTCAAGATCCAATCGACTCGAAGCAAGCAACAATCTCTTGCTACAGAGTGATGACGGGTGGGAAGCAAGCTACATCCATATCAACAACGACACACCAGGTACAGACGACGGA
>JAPLCS010000359.1:0-6730 GCA_026392145.1 Fimbriimonadales bacterium
GTCTTTCCTCGTTCCTGAAGATTTCTCGGATTCTGTGGCCAAACATAATTGCTATTCGGATAAATTGAACCAAGGCTCTGCTGAGTTGATGTCCAAGAGGCTGAAGCTCGCGGATAATCCATGGCAATGAGCTGCTTCATGTATGGTCTAGTGTCATCAGCAACCACTTCATTCGGAGTAAAGTTGGTCGAAATTGTGCTCCAGGCCTGGCTTGCACGCTTCGCAACGTTCGGATCGAAGTCGGTTCGGATAGCCGATAAGAATCCTTCCTGAACTAGTGGGAAGTTGAAATCCAAAATCGATGGCAAGTAAGAAGCCCCGCTGACAAAAACAGTGTTGCCGCTTGCGTACGCGCTGCTCAAAAGAGTCGTCCCGTGGAAAATCGTGTACCACTTAAGTGGGTTCCATCGATCGCCACTAAGCGCAGGATCAATCACCTGATCAGGTTGACCTTGACTCCTCAGAATAATCGGCTGGCTTGTGCTAATACTGTCTGCTATCAGCCCAGAAGTATTCCGCATCATGTTGTCAACACGAATAATTGCTCCCACTTCACCAGGCTCTCTTTCAATGCGATACTCGCCTTCACCCAACGACGATAGAACTGTCGGATTAGTTGGATCACTGGACCGAGCCATATCTGGCTGAATGATGACTGAGGAAGACCCTACAGGCCGGCCAATCCTAATTTCTCGCGAAGCAGACTCATCTTTGAAGCAAAGCAATGCAGAAGCTGGAGAGAATGACTTCTGTCCAGAAACGGTCACATACACTTCATTGTTTCGAATGACCGGCGCGCCTTGAAATGCGCTAGCACGGAACTGACCACCGATAAAGGTGCCCACGCTAAGTGCACCAAACGAGAGATACTGCACAGGGTCATTGTCAGGCAACACCGCAGGGATCGTTCTCGAACCACCCTGGTAATTCATTTGGTGCTGAGGATACAAGTCCCATCGATAGACAAGTCGGAATAGTCCCCGTCCCTCTTCTCGAACCGCAAACAAGGTTCCCAAGTGGTCATTATTTGAGGAAGTAATGGGTGGCCCAAAAGGTGGTCCAACTCTCTGAGTGCTGGTGGTGGCGTAGAGAGTTCCCGAAGGTGATAGTGCCAGTCCATCAACAACACTTCGCGGATTACCGTTGGGCGACGGGAACAACAATCGTCCTCGTTCGACTCCAGCAATTCCACCAGGAAACGCTTGACCCCAGTCAATTGTGTAATCAACTCGAATCCCATCTTCATCCACTCCAACGGGTGGCCATGTGGCAGTTGGATTCAGGCTCAAAATCAAAGTCCCTTGTGACTGTGAAATTCCGCCACTAAAGATGGTGGCCATTTCAGCTGCAGTCAAAGCAGTGCCATTGTTTCGAATCACCGAAATCTTTGGAGATAATGGATCGCCAGCACTCCCTAAATAAATGGGCAAGCTTTTAGTGGCAGCACGGGTAACAACTTCAACTACACCGCTACTACTGCCGACCGAAGACGGTTTTTCACCCTTGGAACCAATCCAAACACTCATCATTCCCGGATTTTGTGCCGCTGGTGCCGGATTGGGAGCTAGCGGAAGATAAGCAACCTTGTCCAAAGCCCCAGAATTGTCCAAAATCGGAATGTATCCGACGGTCGGAGAACTCGAAATGCGCGGGATATTGAGTGCAGTGCCACCAAATACAAACGCATTTGAACCGGAAGCGTTGGTTCGAACTACCTGAAGAGTTCGCAGATTGACCTGCCAAAGCCTGCCTACAAAGTTAGAAGCGTTTTGTACCGTATCAGCGATGTAAGCAATTCCTTCGTGAACGGTAGGAGCTTTGGGCAAATCTCCCGTCGCAAGTGCAGGGGTTCCACCTAATCCAGGTGTAAAGGTTGAAACTGGCGCCAAGTTCAAACTCGACTGTAATCGCCGGTTAGTATCAAAGATGGAATAAACCAATAGTCGACCATCACCAGTAGTAACAAGCAGTTGATCGGTAGGAACTCCGGTCGCAGCATTTGGAACTTCAACGGCTACAGCGCTTGAAATTCCACCACCGATAGGTGCCGTCGAAAACACTCGATCTTCTTCATCACCAGTGAATGTATCAGCAAATCCGTCGTCAAAGTTTCCGTCCCCATCGGCATCTCCCCGCGGGTCCATATCATAACAAAAAATCTGGTTATCTGTTGTAACAAAAGACAGTCCTTTGTAGATAACAGGCGGCCGATTCTGGCGAGGGGTAGAAGTGAGCGTACTGCCATAACTTCCTTGCCAAGTTTGAATCATTGGCGCGCCTTGGTCAATAAAAGTGCTGTAATTCTTTCGGCTACCTGCACCCGTCTGTGTGGACTGGTTAGCAAGGGAAATCGCATTAAAAACTAACTTAGCGGCAGAAGCGGCATAGGCACTGATGTTTGCCCGACCATTCTGAACCTGAGGAGCAACCGCAAAATAATTCCGGTTCGTATTCGCTCCAACCCGGTTGATCAGTTCACTGACACCTCGAGTGGTAACCACCACGTAACCATCACCAATCTTGCCTGCAGCCACAGTGGGCAATCCACCAGCTGCAACGACCGGTTTCAACGCGCCGTACTCGCCCGTAAATCCAAGCAAGTTACCCATCAAGTTGCTGATAGCCGAGGCACTCTCAAATCCTAAGTCAGGCGCCTGAAGGTTCAGCTTGTTAATCGGTTGAACACCATAGCTAGGACCGTAACCAACTGCCTGAATTTCGCTACTGGTCAGGTTATTGGGATAATTTAGGAGCGGGCTTTGCGGATCCCATCTCAAATTTGAATCCGGTGAAGCTACAGAAGAAGCAAAAAACGGAATAGGCCCACCGCTACTCTGGCTCAACGTACCATAAGTCAAGTCAATCCAAAGCACGCCACCCTTATCGACAAACCGTCGAAGCCTTTCTCTGTCGGATGGGGCAACCGTTAAGTTTGGGGTCGTTACCTGGAGCAAACCCACATCGAGCAAGGCCAAATCATCGTCGCTCAAACCAGCAACATTTACCCACCAGTACCGAGCATCTGACTTCGAGGTCCCAAATCCTGCTGCTGGTGTATCTGCAAATCGTTGTAGGAAGAAGGGCACTTCATCGGTTTCAATTCGACCAGCCGCCAATGGATTAGTAAAACTCCAGCCAGAAGGCTTCAACGCTGAATTGACTTCGAGGTTGTACCAAACGTGAGGTGCAGTCAGCGAAGTACCAGCTCCAGTGAAAAGGTGGTCACCACTTAAGTGAAAATATCCCGCTCGAATATCCGTTTTTCTAAACGCATAACCGCTCTGGGCAACCCCATAGCTTGCTACCGCAGCAAGCGAAATAGTTCCAATTAAAGTGGTTAAACGTCTCATCGAGTGATCTCTCCAAAGTAAGCAAGGGATGGGCTAACGGGTAGCCGCGGCATCGGAGGCAAGGCACGGAAGACACCGTTGTTCACCTCAGATCGGATGTAAGTGTTAGCGTTGTTAGGATCGCTAGCAAGGATAGAAGTATCTGCACCATAACCATTCACCCTACCCGTGGCCAAGTTGGGATCATAAGTTATGCTGATATTCGGAGTCCAGAAAGTCCCATTGGGGTTAGAAGCAAACAGCGTCCTTGTTAATGGTGACAAGTGACTGTATGGAATGTTTCTCAGTTCTCCACTAGTGAAATCGTAGTCAGAAGGTGCCTTGGTCGGAATCCATCCCCACTTCTTCAGCCACTCAGCTTGCTGTGACATAGGAGGAGGCATGTTTTCCGATACTGAACCAACAATATCAATCTTAACGTCAGCTGGCTCACCATAAAACGGAGTGTTAACACTGCTTCCAAATTCGGTCAGTCGCTCGTTAGCAGCTTGAGCTCTCGCTTGCACAATGCTTAACCCGTTCACATTAACCAACTGAATCACCCGTGCCTCATATCGATCGCGTCGATCGTTTGGATTAGGATTAAACCAATCTCCGGGAATGACAAAGAACGAACCCTCTTCAGCATAAATCGAAGCTTCAATCTTGACGTTCGAAGGGGTTACCACCGATCGTCCAAGCATGTAATTTCCACTGGGCTGGTTACCAAATTGAGTCAATCCAATTTGAATTGCATTGGTGTCCATCATTCTCAGCGAGAATGAATTATTGTAGAAGGAACTACTAATTGACCGGGTCGCATAAGAGGCGGTAGCGGTATTTGGATCGAACAAAGCAAAACCAGAAGTCTCAAACTTAGGAGCTTGTTGGAACGACTCAGTACCCAATCCATAGACAGGCCCAAAAGCGGGCGCCCCACCTGGTCCATTGATTGAAGCCCAAATATATTTAGCCGAGTTGGTATTAGAAATAAGCGTTGGGAATTGATAGTCCGAATTTGCCAGTGCGCCAACCCCACCACGATTAACGTTCATACTGATGAACGTATTCGAAGGTCCCGGATTGGTGTACTCAAGCGCTTGAGTAACCAACAAGGTTGGTACCAATCGATTTCCAGTTCCCAAAGGATTATTTGGTGCCCCACGATCCATTTCGTAATACTGCGTATATTCAGGCAGTTTGACCGAAGGGTCCGTAAGAGCGTTCGATGGGCTAGAAGCATCAAAATCGCTAAGAGGTGAGTCGAATTGAAGAGTTACAGCCCCATCTGGCGCGCCTAATTTAAGCGGATTATATCCACCTACGCCTTGTCCACCCTTTTCAACTTGAGCATTGGTTTCCGAAGCTGGTCCAAAGAACATCGTTGGGTTCAAAGTGACGTAGTCTTTTGCCATCAACATCAGCTGCGACTTCGAAGGACGAGTAATACGATCATTAGCAACCGTAACTCCGCTCGTGAGGTCATTGGATTCAACACCCTTCACGATGTTTCCTTCAATGTAAATTGATTTGTTCGATACAACCGTCATTTGCAGGTCAGTAGGAATAACGCCTCGAACTCGTACGTTGCCCTCAAAATACAACGTCCCGTTGAAAACCGGACCACGATCATAGTCGGCAGGAGACAAAGCTCCATTTACATTGCCACTCATCCCAGCAGTCAAAGTATTTACTACATGCGCTCGACCATCGGTACCGTAACCAACACGATATCGAATGGCTGAAAGCCCCGAATCAGCTCCCGTGGCAGACTTCCAAGTCCGCTCGTTGGGATTTTGATCAGGATGAACATTACGGCTAATCAGGAATCCATCCGAAGTGAGGTGCAAAAATGCTCCAACAGGAATGTAAAACGGTCCATGCCATCCGCTGCGGAAGCTCACACCCTCTCCAAAAGGATTCAGCCAATCCTGCACCAAAGAGGCCGCACCACCAACACTTCGTCGACCTCGGTCATCATCTGGTACTTGGAAGTCACTCAAGTTATCGACATAAACTCCGCTTCCATGACCATGGGCGCCGGTGTTGCCACTGGTGCTCAAAATTCCAGAATCGCGAGTGTTCTTTACATATCGACTGACAATTGAACCTTCAACTGAATCCATCGCCCCTTGCATAGTTGGAGGAGCAAGGTAGCTCACTCCACGTGGATTGTTGTTGGCATCAAATCCTTGAGTGCCATCACGAAAAACGCCGTCATAAGTTGTAAAGCTACTAGAGGACGAATTTGCAATCAAACTCTGAATAGGATCGGTCGCAAAGCTGCCAGTACCAGTATCCTTTCGAGTTCGATTCACCAACAATGCTGAGTTATTATCATCACCGCCAATAGCACCGCTCACTAAAAATGCGTCACCTAGGCTCTGATTCAAGTTCATCACCAGTTGACCGTGTACTCGTACATCACCATTCACTCGCGTGGAACCACCACCTGGGAAAGCACCCGCCACAGTGTTGTTGACATTGTAAAGGGTTTGAGTCGCACCAACTTCGAGAGGGAACGTTACACGGCTTCCAACCGTGTTTGCCGTTTCTCGATAAACAGATCCAAGTTGAGTCGGAATCCCAAGCTCAACAGGTCGTGTGGACTTGTACTTGTTGGTGACATACCGTGCATAGTCAATCAGACCAATCTGAGCAAGCGCCATCAGCTTACGGCTTATGATTTCCTTCTCATCAAACTCCTTCAGCCTTGCAAAGGCAGTTTCAAATGCACCCTGACTTCCATAGTTTCCAACCTGAACATTGCCCCGATTCTGAGACTGTGTTGGGTCATTTGCAATCACTTCACCTTGTCGACCAATCGATTCGATAATGATGTAATTTCGCATCATGCCAAGGTCACGAACCGCGCCTGGTGCGGCAGCAGAGAAGATCGATGGGTCACCCGGTGCGTATCTCACCCGTACAAGGGCTCGACCTCCACGATAATCGATCCTAAAAAACGGACCAAAACCATCTGGACCACCTTGGTCAAACCGAGTGGTTCCAGGGAAGACAAGGCCATTCTGCACCGAAGCAGGCCCTCGCAAATAAAACGCATCTGGATCACGAGTCGTTCCGTTTCCAGTCAGCACCATCGCCGTCATATTGCCACGCCAGTCGGCACCCAAATCAGAATTCACCAACTGCGAATGCGCATAGCGAATGCCAGCCAAAGCAAAGTCATTATTCAGACTCCGAGTTCTCGACACGGAAGCACTACGAATAGTTCGGCTCAAAATTCCAGCAAAAACAGCACCCAGAATGAGGAGTACACCAAGAATCAGCAATGCGATGATCAATGTTTGACCACGCTGATTATTTCGGGTTGAATGTCGGTATCTCATCTTCTTTTATCGCGTAAAGTTGCGGACGTTGGCAGTGGCCTTCATGGTCAC
>JAPLCS010000359.1:6791-20024 GCA_026392145.1 Fimbriimonadales bacterium
GTTTCGAATCGTAACCAAAACTTCCATTAACTGCCGAGTGTCGTACTCAGCACGCACTACATCGTTGGGACTAGTGAACTGGAACTTGTAAGCAACTCGAATTCGACCAGGAACCAGATAGGTCGTACCAGCAGGGTCACTAGGATTCTTGCTTTCAATCCTCATGACTGCAGGTATGGGCACTTCAGGGTTGCTACACAACTGCACATATCCAGCCTTGTATCTCGGCTGCACAATCGCGCTCACAAAGTTTGTTCGACTGTAAGTAGCAGGAGGCAAAGTAAGACCCATTGCGGCATAACCTGCCGCGGTTGGCTCTGGAATATCGGAATAGTTAATTCGATATTCGTTCGGCCCAGGTTCTCGATTTACTCGGTGATAGCGAATTTCTGAACCAAAGTTAGCTCCAGGAAGTTGATCAGGACCAAAAACTTCTTCGGTACCCGGCACAATTTGAGCTCGGTCAAACAATCCTAGAGGACTAAGCGTGCCGTCTCCTTGCGGAACCGTTCTCAAATCCAAGAACCTATGAGCTCCACCGACTTCACCAAATTGGTTGGGAATTCCGTTTCTACCTGCTTGGGCATCACCCCAAATTTTGTTGAAAACCCTGTTGATATTAAATCGATTGTAGGTGGTGTCAAAGTAAGGTGCGTCGGAATAAGTTCCAGCAACTACATTGTCTGTCGAAGGAGTTAACGACGGATTTCTAGCTCTCCATCCAGAAGCAATACCGCCCTGCACCGGAGCCTGAGGCAAGTTGCCTGGATTAATGTCTTGGTCGGCATAAACGTAAGTTGATGAA
The DNA here is from genome assembly GCA_026392145.1 of Fimbriimonadales bacterium. Taxonomy (GTDB): domain Bacteria; phylum Armatimonadota; class Fimbriimonadia; order Fimbriimonadales; family Fimbriimonadaceae; genus Fimbriimonas. The sequence continues at coordinate 7,597 of JAPLCS010000359.1, forward strand.
CTAGGATCAATCGCAGAGTTACCAACATCCGCAATCGCAAAGCTCGCCATAATCTTGCCCGTAACTCGGTTAACCACAAACGGTGTAAAAATCGCGGAGAGTGCAGCACTCGGGCTAGAGGCCATCACAGGCGCCAAAGCCGAGGTAAACGGATACCGACTGGTCGGAACAGTAAATCGATTCTTATTCGCTTCCTCATAGGCAGTGATGTTGAACATTAGAGTTCCGGAACCTGCCGCGGTATCTGAAGCACCCGAAGTAGCTGGGTCCACAGCAAAAATCTGCATGTCAGTGGAATCACGCCGAGCTACCTGATACGGCTGACCAGGAAGCCAGTTTGCACCGAAATTGCGGACCACTACATTGCTCCACATTCCGTACTGACCTTGATAAACCTCAGCGCCAGAATTATCAATGCTGTCAGATTCAAAACCAATACTGGTCGAAATTTGAGCTTCGGAGCCGTCATTGTCCACATGACTAGGTCTGAATTGAACCAGAGGAGTCACCCGAGGTGAATAAACTCCGTTCACATTGTTCAGTTTCACCAACCGAGTGTTTCGCTCATAAATGGGCTGAATCATATCGTATCTAGACAGTTCAGTCACAATTTGAGCGCGGTTCATCCAATTCCTTATCCTAGTAGCTTTTGCATCATTATTCAAAGGAGAGCCTGTGGTAGCACCACTAGCGATAAAGAACTGTGGATCGTCGTAAATCGGTGTCTGGTTCGAAGGATCGGCAGGGTCAGCATCAAAGAAAGCAGTGTTGACCTGCGGTGTCATCACGCCACCTAGGTTCACGTACCGTATAGGCTCAACTTCCGCCATGTAGAGAACAAAGAGATTATCCTTACCTGCGCCTCGCATTAACAAACCGTCATAAGGATTGTTATAGTTCTGGAATGGATCACGAAGCCCTATCCAGTAACGCCGAATCGTATTACCTGGCGCCATCGGAGTCAAAACTTGCCCTTTAGGAGAACGAAGCGTAGGGTCAATTTTGCCCGTAGCAGGATCAATAAAAACGCCTGGTGTCGTAGAATTGTTCACACGAGCAGGAAGTACCAAATCTAACTTGGCGTAATTCATTGCCAGAGTCAAGTAACCACCAGGTGTTGTCACGGTAGCCCCTGATTCATCAACACCAGTTGTGGGAACCGGAAGCACTATAGCGACACGACCACCTGCACCTTCAATATCTCGAATAGAAACGGCCTGATTTATTTCTCGCGAAATTCTGTCAGTAAGCAATCTCGCCTTGTCCTGAGCATCCGAATACGCCTGAGCAGTTCTCGTTGCCGTAAAAGTTTGGAACATGGGTATCGCAATGATGGAAAGCAGGATTGCCGAAATTGCCATGACGGTAATCAATTCAATCAAAGTAAATGCTTGGCGTCTTCGACTAATTGATTTCGAAACCCGTACACTTGCGACTGTTGCAACTGAATTCGAATGTTTCATCTCTATCTCCCCAAATTTCTTTTCTAAATTCATCACCGAATCGCAGCTCCCCGTGGCAAGTAAGTCTCCTTTGTCACCACATTCCATTCCGCAAGATATTTATTAAATTCATTGGACTGATTCAGCACCGCATCGGTTCCAAGTCTAAGGGTCCCAAAATTATTAAACACCTTCGCTAGAATTGAAATCCCGGTAACATCCCGCACCGAAAACTCGCCTTGTGATAGCCCTGTCGCGCTCGCCACAACATCTCGAATATCCACCGATGGCATGGGAACAAGAATTGTGTCCGATCCGGTTCGGTACTTCACTTGGAATTCAGCCCCCTCAAGAACACCTTCAGTAAATCCAGTAGGACCATTGGTGGTGTATCGTATCTGACCAATCGATACCTTTCGGTTTGCATCCATAGCTGGGAAGTAAAGCCTCGTAGGTAATCCACCCAAAGCCCCGGAGCCGCCCACATAAAACTCGCCACCAATTGGCTGAACTGAACTAGATGAATACTTTGCCGCACTTCGTGATAATTGAACGGCCCAGTTCCCACGAACCATGTAATAGATTCGAAGATTTCGCCCCGTAATACTCGTTACTTGCTGAGAACCGTCCGGGAACACCATCGCAGCATGCAACCCAGCGTCACCCGCATTAGGAGTGACATCAAGAAAAGATATCGTCCCCGCCGATTTATCAATCCGCATTGTTGGTTGACCGTTGAACGACTCCAGTAATTGACCGCCGGTAAGAGTGTCTATCACAAGCACATTATCAGCATTGGTCGTATTGGCGCCCGCAACCGCATTATTGTTAGCAACGTACACATCCTCCATTCCAGAGTTAGGCGAGTCAGTGCCTGAAACAATCTGATCATGGCTAGGGTTGGCACGGGCATCAGAACCAGCCACTGAGTTAGTCGCAATCGAAGGCATGGAGAGCCGAACCACCTTGGTCAAGTTGGAAGGTGAACTCTCAGAGATTCGAAAGTCCTCATGGAGAATTCTCCAGTCTCTCAAGTCATAATCGAACCGAACCAGCGGCACCGAGCGAGGAACGCCAACTCGTTCTTCCATTTGCTGAGAAACTGCGGGATTAAACAAGTACATTCCCACCCGGGCATTGACAGTTTTGAAAGTGTAAGGGTCAAGCGGACTAAATGTAGCCGTACCTGCAATTTCGTTATAAACCCGTGAAATTCGCACAGAGTTAGGATCAATAGCGTTCAGCGCTTCACCAGAAACCAAGTTCAAAGGCGCATAAGTCGCAATCGGCAACGCGTGGTACAAGTTATCGTCTGCTGGTACCACATAGACCGCATTCTTAACTTTTCTTACCGTGGTGCCAGTTGCAGTCTGAACGATTGCTGAGAACGAAACTCGGAATGCGTCTATGCGCGAACCAGGAAAAGAAGTGGGGCGAGCTGGAAATACGATGACAGCTTGACCGTTATTTGGATTCAGAACTCCAAATTCATAATCTCGAATGTTTGCTAAATCCGCATTGGAACGAACCAAACGAACCGACATATCCCGACTATAAACCGAAAATCTTCCCGGCAACGCCACTCCGGCTCTATGGTCTGGGGGACCAAGTTCAAGGGTCACCAATGAACCGTACTGAGCAGTGGTAGAGGTTAAATCAGTCGACAAAAGACGAGGAGTAGGTATTGCATGACCTTCACCTACAATTCTTCTGAACACGTTCGGTCCCGAAACTTGCTGCCAATTCCTAGCCGTACCCAAGGCCTCACCGGTGATACTAATTCCACCCGTGGTAAGCGGATTGAAGTCCGTGGACGCATGCATTGGGTTCTCCACAGGAGTGTAAACGCCACCGACATTCACAATTTCAAGCGGAAGAATTTGCTCGGGAACCAGTTCTGGCTTAGCAGCCATCATCTCAAGCTGAGACTTTGCCATCGCAACTGCCATCGATGTATTTCTCGTTCGGTTCAGAATCTTAACGCCACCAGGAAAAATCTGAGCAATTGCAAGAATTCCAACCAGGAACACTACAATCGTCACCAGAACTTCAATGAGCGTTGTCCCTAACAGATCCCTTCTCACGGATCTGCTCCCGAGAGCCTTTTGCTCACAAGCCATTGACCGACCAGAAATTAAATTCATTTCAAGCTTCCTCAAAACCGCAAATTAGGGATTTAACCGCCACGATCGCTCAGACATCAACTTTGAGTCCACAGGTCGAGCCGAGCCACCCAAGAAAAGCACCATATCCTTGCTACCACCGTTGGTCAACTGACTGTTGCTGTAGTCTCGATAGAGGGAATTCCAAGTAATGACCGTATTCTCAGGAGGTTCGTTGTACCCAAGTTGGCGGGGATCATCATTCATGCCACCCGTCGTGATACCAAGAGCGGACCAAAACAACGTATATCTGAGTTCAAACCCATTCAGAGAGTTCTGATATTTCACCGGTCCAACATCATAACCACCAACGGCATAAAATCGCCCTACAGTACCAACTGCATTATCAGTGCTGGAACCAATGTTCGGGGTTGCTTGCGGATCGTTCAAATAGTAATTAATCGCCGTTCCACTGTAGGAAGTTGAGAATGCCTGTCGTGTTAAAGGAGTATCATCGCTCCGGTTAATAAAGCCGTCTCCGTTCAAATCTTTCAAAGGAGCAGAACCAAACGCACGAATGTCGGCTTGCGGCCAAGCAGCCGCAACCATCAAATTGTTAGCGCTTCGGTTCAAAGAACCCTTCATTGTCTCAAGAGAATCAACGCGCTTTGGAAACAGGGGACCTCGGTAGAGATTAGCAGGCACCACTGATACACCGTTGCGATATTCGTAAGGATTGATATAACCCATCAAAGCAGGCGGATATCCACCCTGATCGTCTCGATAAAGTTGAATTGCGGTTCGAATCGAATTCATGGACGAAATGTCGCCACTCTTGTACGCGTTCAATTTTACGCGTGAGAAAACTGGAAAAATAATCGCAGACAACAACGCGATAATCGCAATGACCGTCAGCAATTCCACCAGCGTAAAGGCACGCACTTTTTTCATGGCACTCATTCCCTTCATCTCTACTCTTCCATACCCATTGGACAGGACCAAGGCGCATGTTGTTCCGAATATTTTCGCACTAACAATGCACCAACTTCGGAAGTCACAATGACACCGATTCCATTATGTCCAAAACCGAATAACAATTCCATCAATTCGTGGACAATTCTCACCAATGGGGAAAATCTAAAATTAACCCGAAATGAGTTTGATGTACTGGGTGGCAAGCGCTGTGAGTTCTGTCTTAAATATCATACAGATAAGTGCGCCAATTGCCAAGGAGGGACCAAAAGGAAATGCGGTCGCTGCGGGCTCCCAATCATCTTCTTCGATACTCACATCCTCAGAGTGATATCCCATCTTTTCGTTGAGTTTAGGGAACCACATAGCGATAAGATCCAAACATATTAAATAGGAGAAGCCGTAAAGTACCAAATCCTTTAGACTTTCTGGTTCATACTCAGCTTCCTCTTCTTTTTCATCTTCTACCACTTGGGATTCGGCACTAAACTGTTGGGCTTCTTCACCGCTTTTTTCTTCGACTGATGAAAGTTGAGTGGACGAATTGGCATTCATCTTCTCAGCTTTCTGCTCTCTCATTGTGGAGATCCAAATGAATAAGATTCCAAAAATAATCCCAACTACGATCGCTATGCTGAGATCAATGATAGTTAACAATCCACCCAGAAGCGCCCCGACTCCACGCATCATCTTAATATCGCCATGTCCCATCGCGTCCTTGCCAAAAGCAAGTCGACCGAGCAAAGCGATACCAAAGATCACTCCCCATCCTATTAACCAACCCCACATGGCCATTGGAAGCGACTTGTTCAAAGCATGGTAAACAAGTCCCAACAGGAGTAAAAATGCGTTGATCTCATCAGGGATGATCAAATGCTCACCATCAATAAAGATAATCGCAACTAAAGCTGCTGTGGCAAGCATGAAGAAACATCCAAGGAGCCATTCGCTGCTTTGCGGAGTTTCGCAGAAGTAGCGATACCAAAGCGCAGCCCACAAAGAACCATTAATCAGTTCAACCCAGAAATAGCGAGATCCGATTTTCGAATGGCAATACCGACACTTTCCGCCAGAAAACAACCAGCTGAACAACGGAATCATATCCGGGACAAAAAGAAGTCGATGCTTACAGGTCGGGCAAAAACTATTCTTAGGCTCGGAGAGCGAAAGCAATCTCGGCATCCGATAAATGACCACATTGAGAAAGCTGCCGAAAGCAGCCCCAATCATCAGTCCAACTATCCAAGTCCATTCAGGAAACATACGTTTTACTCCAAAAAAAAGCCCGTTGCGGAAACCAGCAACGGGCAAAGCGTCCCTTAGGTGGGCTTACTTTTCTCCGCCTTCATCGCCACCGCCACCAGAGAGGGAGGAGATAACCTTAACGAGCGGGAGGAACATCGAGATAACGATGAATCCAACAACAAATCCAAGGCTCACGATCATGATAGGTTCAAGAGCAGCGGTCAACGAGGCAAGTGCAGCCTCAACCTCTTGCTCATAGAAGTCAGCGATTTTTTGGAGCATAAAGTCAAGCGAACCTGACTCTTCACCAACACCAATCATGTGAACGACCATAGGAGGGAACAGTTTCGATTCTTCAAGTGGGTCGCCAATTCGGTCCCCTTCTCGAATCCGAGCTCGTGCTTCCAAGAGGGCATCCGACATAATCGTGTTACCTACGGTGCCAGCAACCGTTTCCATTGCTTGAAGGATTGGTACACCAGAAGTCAACAATGTACCCATCGTTCGGCTGAACCGTGCCATACAAATCTTATGGTGCAACTTGCCAAACACAGGAATTTTCAGCTTGACCCGATCCATAACTCTTCGACCAAATCGAGTACTGACAAAAAGCTTGTTTGCAAAGAACAAGACAATGCCCGAAACCGCAATAATCCAACCCTTGTAAACCAATATGTCCGAAACGTCCATTAGGAACTTAGTAGGCGCAGGCAAGTCTTCAGCCTTCAAACCAAGGTCAATCAAAATTTTCGCCCATTGTGGAACGAACCAGTAAACAAGGAACAGGGTAATTCCGGTTGCCATGACCATAACCAAAACTGGGTAGGTAAGAGCAGCTTTAACCTTTCGTCGAAGTTCAACGTCTTTTTCAAGGAAGTGGCTTAATCGTTGAAGCGATTCTTCCAAGACCCCCCCAACTTCCCCGGCCTTGATAAGACCGATAAAGAGAGAGCTAAATGCCTTCGGGTGCCGCTGCATGGCACGACTAAGGGCTTCACCACCTTCGACCCGAGTGCCCAAGTCTTTGATAATCTTCTGAAGTTTCTTATCTTGAGTTTGATGCCCGAGAACGTCTAAGCATCGAACCAACGAAACCCCTGCGTCAACCATCGTGGAGAACTGCCGACACCAGACCGAAAGATTTGCAAGTTTAACTTTTCCAGGAGACTTTGTTTTGGGGCTCTTAGCCTTGATCATCGTTACTTCGGTGATCGTAAAGCCTTGCTCCTCAAAACGCTTCCTTAAAAGCTCTTCGCTGTCCGAGTCCGCGGTTCCTTTTTGAACCGAGCCAAGGGCGTCTCTGAATGTGTAGCTGAAAATAGGCATCTTTTACTCCTTATTTACTTCTCAATTATCTTCTCATCTGGTTGTTGCTCGGGGTATTACCTGCGGTAGCACCCTGAGCCGTGGCGAGCATCTTCTTCAGTTCTTCCACGTTTCCACATCGTGACATTATTTCTTCCAACGTGACCCAACCCTTCAAATAGAGATCACGAAGGCACTGGTCCATCGTGAACATACCCATATTAGCAGAGGTTTGAATCATCGAGGTAATTTGGTGACTTTTTCCTTCTCGGATGAGGTTTCGGATAGCCGAAGAAGCAATCATGACTTCGTTAGCTGGCACCCGTCCCTTCCCACTCGCATGCGGAAGAAGTTGCTGCGAAATAATCGCAACCAAGTTGTTAGAAAGCTGAACTCGAATCTGTTCTTGCTGTCCAGGAGGGAAAACGTCAATCATCCGGTCAACAGACTCGGCTGCGTTGTTTGTGTGGAGAGTTCCAAACACCAAGTGCCCCGTTTCCGCAGCTGTAACCGCAAGAGCAATAGTGTCCATATCCCGCATTTCACCGACGAGCAGGATGTCCGGGTCTTCCCGAAGACAAGCCTTCAAAGCATTAGCAAAGCTCTTTGTATCCATTCCCAACTCACGCTGGTTGATAACACAAAGCTTGTGCTCGTGCAAATATTCAATCGGATCCTCAATCGTGATAATGTGGTGCGCGTGATTAAGGTTAATGTGATTAATCATCGCCGCCAACGAAGTTGACTTTCCAGAACCTGTTGGACCTGTAACAAGAATCAATCCTCTTGGCTTCTCGGTCAATCCTTTCAAAATCAAAGGAAGTTTGAGTTCTTCAACGGTAGGAATGCGAGTAGAAATCAATCGGAACGCTGCCGCAAGAGAACCCTTATCTCGGTACAAGTTCACCCGAAATCTCGAACGAGCAGTCGGTCCGCCTTGAACTCTCTGATAAAAAGGAACCGGAAGCGAATAGGAGAAGTCGAGCTCGTAGGTAGTTTCAAATCGTTGAATTTGATCATCCGAGATGATTTCATAAAGCATTCGCTGAATGTTCTCAGGGACAAACTCATCGTAATTAAGACGCTTCAACTTACCATCGTGCCGAACGACTGGAGGCGATTGCTGGCAGATGTGCAAGTCCGAAGCATTAATGTCACAAACAATGTTCAGCAGCTCATCAATGTGCAAGTCATCGGTAGTCTTCTTTGGTCCAAGCGGCTTTTCGTCTGCAGGAATACCACTAATAGTCACCCTTCTTGACATCCAGTCGTCCATAGAGCCCGGGGCGACGGCTCCGGCAGCTCCTGGAATACTCACACCAGCAGCACCAGGTTGGCTCGCACCTGGCTGACCAGGCATAGGAGGACGACCAGGCATTTGCCCTTGTGGATTCTGACCTTGTGGATTTTGTCTGAGTGGATCGTTTTGCATTTCTGTACTTTGTTGCCTCGTTGTTAGTAACCTGCGGTGAAGACGACCCGCATAACTTCTTCAGGAGTAGTGATGCCCATAAGAACCTTTTCCAAACCATCTTCTCGAAGTTCTTTCATTCCATTTGCCTTCGATGCTTCCTTAATATCATTGAGAGGCGCACGGCGAACAATAAGTTCCGCAATTTCTGCATTAAGTGTCATCAATTCGTGGAAACCAGTTCGACCTCGATAGCCAGTCATCCGGTTATTATCATGTGGAATTCCGCGATAGAGTTGCACTAAAGCGTCTGGGTCAGTGACATTAAATCCGAATCGTCGAAGATCCATCTGAGGAACTTCATAGCTTTCCTTGTGATCTGCATCTATTCGTCGACCAAGTCGTTGAGCCAAAACACCAATAACGGTGGCTGCAATAAGATACGGCTCAACACCCATGTCGACAAGTCGGAGGGTTGCAGAAGGAGCATCGTTCGTGTGAAGCGTCGAAAGCACCAAGTGTCCCGTAAGCGAGGACTCAATTGCAATTTCAGCCGTTTCAAGGTCCCGCATTTCACCAACCATGATGATGTCAGGGTCTTGTCGCAGATAAGCACGAAGAGCAGTCGCAAAGGTCAGACCTGCTTTCTTGTTCATCTGAACCTGTGAAATACCGTTGAGCTGGTATTCAATCGGGTCTTCAGCAGTGATAATGTTCACGCCGACGGTGTTTAGTTTATTGAGAACCGAATACTGAGTAGTCGTCTTTCCAGAACCCGTAGGACCTGTACAGAGGAACATTCCGTTCGGCTGACTAACAAGCTCTTCAATCTTAAGCTGGTGAGCTTCGGTAAATCCAATCTTTTCCAGACCAATTTGAACCGAAGTCTTATCGAGAATCCGCATAACGATTTTCTCGCCAAACGGAGTCGGAATCGAGCTAACCCGAAGGTCAATTTCCTTTTCCTGATACTTAACCTCAATACGACCGTCTTGAGGAATCCGTCGTTCCGCAATATTCATGTCCGCCATGATTTTATAGCGGCTGATAAGCGGAGCCATAAGGTTTCTTGGAACTGTCATCGCTTCCATCAAAACGCCGTCAACCCGGTAACGAACTCGAATTGCTCGCTGACCTGGTTCAATGTGGATGTCCGAAGCTCGGTCAGAAATTGCTTGCTGAATGATAGCGCTCGCGAGTTTGATAATCGGAGCCGCATCCGCTGCAGCTGCATCATCTTCTCGTCCACCTTCATCTTCACCGCCGCCGTCTCGGTCTTGCTTAACCCGAGCTTCCGCCATAATCTGGGCGAAATTTGCACTTGGAGCAGGAGCAGCCGCTTTCGCGGGAGCCGCATCAGATTCTTTCTTAACCTGACCACCACCGTAGTACTTCACAATGGCGTCTTCGATCGCACCCTTAACGGCGAGAACAGGCACAACTCGACAACCTGAAGCAACTCGAAGGTCATCAATAGCAGCAACGTTGTTGGGATTACTCATCGCAACCCAAAGAGTTTGTCCATCCTTTCGAACTGGAATCGCAGAGTGGTTCTTAACAATTCGCTCGGGAACAATATTGAGTGCACTAGACTCAATTGTCATCCGGTCAAGATCAGCAAAACCTAAGCCAGCTTCCTGAGCTCGCGCTTCCCTGACCTCTCGTTCACCCGCAAAATTCAACTGGATGACGACTCTGTCAATGGGAGATTTGGTCTGCTGCGATACTTTTATCGCTTCTTCAGCTTGCTCCTTCTGGATATGTCCCTTTTTCAATAGGAACTCAAGCATGGGCATTCGCGGATTCGCCATTTTTGTAAACTCTCAAGAAATCGACACTCATGACGAGTGCAATCTACGCATTCTATCGCAACCGGGCATATAATTCCAAGCGACTGAGCCAGGAAGTGTATTAAAAGTTCCAAAAAATCGAAATAAATCCCAATTCATTGCGTATCACGTCCCAACAAACCAGCCCGGGCGTTGTTCCCAGGCCGTCAAACATTAAAAAATGCGGCGATTAACAGTAGCCCAGCGACTTAAAGTACTCAAAACTTCCCTTTACTGCATCAATCGGCGCCATCGGGCTTTCGTCCAATTCAATCGCACCAAACGGAATACCGTGAGAAGTTCCGAAAGCTAATCCGCCCTTCAAGTTCACAGTGCCTTCACCAGCCACAGTCCAACGCGGAGTTTTGGTCACATCCATATCCTTCAGGTGCAATGCTCCTACTCGACTGGAATACTGATCCAAAATGGCGACCTCATCCTCGCCACCTATTTTCACCCAAGCCATATCAACTTCAAAGCCAACAATTTCCGGGTCAGTCAATTCGGCAAGGTGGTACCATCCGCCCTTTCCGTCAATCTTAGCAAACTCGAAATCATGATTGTGATAGAGAAACTCAAATCCGGCCGCTCGAGCCTTGGAACCAGCCGCATTAAGGTCATCTGCAAACTTCTTAATCGAGTCCAAAGTTGCAAAAGTTTCATGAGGGACCCAAGGCACAATCAAAGTATTGCTACCCAGCGTATGCATAACCTCAAACATCTCATCAGCACGCTCGTATTCCGCCAACATGTAGTGAGCACCGCTGGTCTTCAACCCGGCGTCATCAAGCATTGGCTTCCATTCCTGAACTGAGGCCGGAGTCAATCCCCCAAGCTCCACGTACTCAAGGCCGATTTTTCCAAGAGCTTTTAATGTTCCTGCCGTATCGGCAGCAAGTTCATTTCGAACGGTATACAACTGGACGGTGATTCGCACACCCTATTATGGTCACCGCAACAAACGAGATACTCTGTACAGACAAAAAACAAATAGTTCTCGGACAATTAGAGTGAATCCGACGAAGATGAGCCGTTGGCGAACTCACTTCCACGCTTATATTCGTTCGTTAGTACTTGATCGATCCAACTGTGTTCTTCCATCCCAAGCACAGATTTTTTCATACTAATCTCAAAGGTGGCGACTTTCTCACGAGTCACATCAGCCATGTACATCAACATCCCATCTCGAATTCCTCGAATAGTCACATAGCGAACCTTCAGCTGATATTCCATAGCAGTGACCGCCAAACAAGCACCAATGTAGCGACCGTGCTCACTCTTTGAAACGCTGTAGGTCAAAGTCAGTGAGTTATCCCTCGGGTTCTCTTCAATGTTGACGATATGCTTGGCAAGTTCGGTCCGACTACCAATCTGTTCAAGCAAGATACGATCTCCAGTCGCGACTAAAGGTCCTGCATCCATGTTATTTTCAGGCTTGTCCAAACCTCTGCTAGCTTCTGGAGCATCAAAATTAGCGGCAGCACTATTTTCTATTCGAACCGCTGGAGGCGGTGTTGTCACAGCCGTTGGAGACTTAGATTCACCTTCGTTCTTGGGAGCAACAACGCGTTGAACAATCGTATCGGTTCTATTTCCAGAAGATGTCGAACCTGCCAGAAAAGCAATCGCTCCAATAGCAATTGCAGCAATTCCCGCAACTACGGCCAAAGCCACTGAACTCGAAATAAGCTTGCTATCTTTCGGATTTTGCATCCGATCAAGCGCAGATTGAGCACGCTTCAACTTGTTTTGAGCTGCCGATGAACTCTTATCCAAATCGTTTGCAAGCGAATACCACTCAATTGCCTGCGGAAACTCGGTGAGTTCGGAATGAATATCACCCATCATCAAGTGAGCTTCAACACTCTGCGGGAAAGACTTCAACAAAACTAAGCAATAAGCCTTAGCCGCTGAGAACTCACCACGGACTCGAAGCAAATTGATTCGAGACATCTCAGTTTGAAACTGAGATAACGCCATCGTTACAGGACCAGAACCCGCAACATGTGTCCCAGCGCTATTAGCTGCCGAGCCAGAAGAGCTAGAACCCATTTTTACCCCCTGTCATACGTCACTCACTACACAATTTCTTTTGCAGGTTTCACTTGCAAAGCGCCACAAA
>JAPLCS010000434.1:0-9819 GCA_026392145.1 Fimbriimonadales bacterium
AGCAAAAATTCCTCTTTGCTTTCCTTGCTTAGTTATCGTGAAGATTTCCTCGCCTTCAATAGTTGACTGCATTTGCGAAACCGCTCCGCTTTTAGGCTCTTGTGCTCCGAATGCTTTTCCAGACACTTTCATCCTCGAAACCTGATAGAAGGCAAAAATCTTGATTCCTTTTTTTTTTTTTTTTTCGTAAATTGTCAACTTCTTGACCATGGAACTTGTGTCAGTGAGTAACTCAGTGTCGACTCCGGCAATCCAGTCAGTTCCGTCAATTTGAGTCGCTGCTCCTGTGTAGAAAAGGAAAAGTGTGCTGTCTTGTGGCATTTTTGCCGCTAGTTTTTTTGCCGCTGATTCCATTTGAACTGCGGTTGCTTCTGTGATCAGTTCTACTTGGTCCGGCTTGTAGCCAGCATATCTCGACAGTGAATCCTTGATTAACCTTCCATCTTCTTGGGCAGAAGGCACTTGTAATCCATTACCCTTGGTCGCACCGTTCGTAATAATTAGTGCAAACTTCCTCTCTAGGTAGGGGACAATTTTTCCTTTAGGTGAAAGTAGTGGGGCGTTAGCTTCATCCACAGCATTCACGGCTTGAGAGATTTTTATTGGTCCACTGGCACCATCCGGGATAGAAGCACTCACAGATTTCTTTTCTTGTTCAGTCAAGCAAGCTGCATCAACCTTCCAATTGTAAACCGGATACTTGTTTGCCAATTCTGTAGCCTTCTTTACTTGTCCTGATTTACTATAGGCCTGAGTCAAGAAATACATAGATTCAGCACTTACTTGCTTCCGCTTCAAAATAGATTCAAACTCTTCGATACATTCCTTATAATTTGGCTTTGACTGAGATGCTGACTGTTGTTCACTCAAGTGGAACATGCAGTAAGCCGCCAAAAAGTTAGGTGAATATAGGGAGCCGTTTCTCCATTGAATGGTTTCTTTGTCATTCAACGGAAGAACCGTGGGTAAGTTAGTATCTTCCTTTCTGTCGTTTTTGGCGAGAATGAAACTCTTGCGTGCTTCCGCAAACTTGCTTTGCTTAAGATTTTCGATTCCTTTCTCGTAATTTGCAGTCCATGCTTGGGGGAAAGCAATTGCGGCTGTAGCGATTAAAAATAACCCTACGATGGACTTCGAAATGCCACCCAAATTGGTGGTAAAAGAAAATCCAGGCTCAGATTTATGTTTAAGTGCTCTCATCATAAAGGCTCAACGGAAAGGAAATCAACCAAGCGCATTATGTGCATCGCGAGGTGAAATTTCACGCTTTCCTTCTTATTGTCGGCATTTCATTCTTTGGTTATGAGCAATTATTTCAAAAATCAGCTGTGCTACTCCACCGTCACTGTTCGGTTTAACAATATGGCGAGCTATTGCCTTTATTTCTGGAAGAGCATTACCGATAGCGACAGGAAAGCCAACGAAGTTGAGCATTTCATAGTCGTTCCGATAATCACCAATTGCGGCAACTGCATTTTCAGTGATGCCAAGATGTAGACAGAGTTGATTCAGACCTGTTGATTTGTTGGTACCACTCGGGAGAATTTCGAGATACTCCGGCGCGGATTCAGTCATGTCGGCTTGATCTTTTGGAAGCAGAGAATTGAGTTCATTTCTCAGAAGTGTGATCATTGGAGGCTCAGCTATAAAAACAATTTTGTGTGCTTCTGAGTTCATTATTTTCTCAGGTGAAACAATCGGTACCGGGAGTCCCTGTATTAGTTTCTTGTATTGTTCTAGAAAACGACTATTCGAAAGTGTGCAGGGACCTTCTGGTGTATAGGCGGTGATATGCAGATTTCTAGACTGAGCAAAGTGAATCAGGGTTCTCTTCACATCACTATTGAGGTGATTTTGATACAGTGTGCTCCCATCACGATCTAAAACGTGGCATCCATTGGAACAAACGTAGTGACCTTCATGATTCAGAGGCTTAACAATATGAGATGCGCTCTGAATAGAGCGACCGGTGGCAATTACAATATAGAGGTCGTTTGCCTTAGCTGCTGAAAACGCGAGTGGTATTTGCGAGTGGAAAGTTAAGTCTCTACAAAGCAGGGTCCCATCGAGATCAATCGCGAGTAGCTTTATTGATTCGGAGTATTTCATTGAACTGAAATGTACGGTCATGTCGTGAAGGCTATGTTAGTTTCCGTTTGAATTCTGATACCCTGCTTTTGATCTCGTTTATTTCATCCAACGCATCAACAGTTCTCAACTTTCTTAGTGCAACTTTTGCAGAATGATTTTCATAATTTTGGAAAGAATGTGCGTCTTTGAACCGAGAATATCTTAAGAATGCTGGGAAGTGAGTGTTTGGAAGGCAAATTTAGATTCAATTTAATGTCAAATGTATTTGGATTTATTTGCGAGTCTTCTCGTTCACTGACTAAGATTTTCGCAATCATGCCTCAATTTGAGCAACATATATTTGAAAAATATCAAAGCAATTCTATGCTAAGGGGAAAAACTGACAATGGTAATTGATGCAGAAGCATTAGTCATAAGAAAGAGACTTGAGCAATCGCTCAAGGAACTTCCACCGCTTCCTGTAGCGATTTCAAAGGTTCTGGATGAAACCAACAAACTGGAACCAGATATTCACGTGATTGACGAAATTATTTCTGGTGATCAGGCCCTTGCTTCAAAAGTATTACGAATCGTCAACTCTGCTTACTACGGTCTTTCCCGCCAGGTAACCAGTGTTGGTCAAGCGGTTATGATTCTAGGGCTCCAACAAGTGAGAACAATTACCTTGAGCGTCGGTTCTATCGCGGCATTTGCTGGCAGAGGTGCTATAGATGCAGAACACTCACGTAGATTTTGGGAGCATTCTTTTGCAACTTCTGCTGCCTGTAATATTCTTGGAAAGCGACTTGGTTTCGATCGGAAAGCTCTCGAAACTATGAGCACGATTGGTATTTTGCATGATATCGGAAGAATGTTCTTTTTCTGCAATTTCAGACCCACTTATGAGAAGTTGCACACGAAAGCATTGAAAGAAGGAAAATCTTTTGAAGCAGTTGAACTTGGCTTTTTGGGCGATACTCACGCTGGCATAGGTGCAATGATTACTGAAAAGTGGGGATTGCCGGATGAACTCGTGCAGACTATCAAGCAACACGAAGGACCTTTCAGCGATTCAACTGACAAGATGGTAGCGGTTCTTGCCTTGGCAGACTGGTTGAACAAGCCACTTTACTATGCCGATGGTTCGACAACTCCGGTGATTGATTTTGATCCTCTTTTAATGCAGGTCCTTGGACTCAATGATTCAATGCTTGAGCAGATTAGAGTTGAAGTACGGAACAAAGTAGAAGAAGCTAGTCAACTGTACGGAATGGTTGCCTAACCAAATAGTTTTAAGTTTAAGGTGCGAAAGTGAGTTCAGGAATCAACTTTGGCGGTCTTGCCAGTGGAATGGATACAGAAGGACTCATTTCCAAACTGGTTTCTATCCAAAAGCAGCCAATCGCTCGGTTGCAACAACAGCAGCAGAAATATCTGAAGCAAGCAGACGTAATTGCAGCACTCAAAGGGCAAATCTCGAACGTCGCTCAAAGCGCAAACAGCCTTTTGACTGCCGATGCATTCTCTGCGGTGATTCCATCCAATTCGGATTCCAGTGTTGCTAGCTTGGTAATGTCTGGCGTTGGACAAGCTGGAAATTACACTTTAAGTGTTTCCAAACTCGCTCAGTCTCAAAAGATTTCATCTGGTGCTCAATCATCAGTGAGCTCTGCTTTAGGGCAGACAGGTCAATTTACAATTAATGGTAAGTTGGTGTCTGTCGACTCCACCGACTCCTTATCATCAGTTGCTAGAAAGATTAACGATGTATCTCCAGGCGCAACCGCAAGCATTATCAACGGCGGCACCGGAAATGCGTACCTTACGATTACATCATCAAATTCAGGAATTAGTGGAAAGCCCCAGCTATCAGATTTGACTGGTTCATTCCTGAGCACCATTGGTGTGCTGGGAGCAACTGAGAATATTCGTTTGCCAATTACCAACGGAGCTGCTGGACTCAATTTTAGCAGTTCATCGGATATTGTGGGGACTTCACTAGGCGTAACTGGTCTCACTGGACAAACCATAAAAATTAATGGTGTGAACGTGTCACTCAATCTTCAGAGCGATTCACTTCAAGCGGTAGCAGATAAGATCAACAGCGCTTCTACCGGTGCTACTGCTTCAGTGGTTTCTGTCACAGAGGGAGTCAACACTAAATATCGACTGGAAATCACAGGTGCAAGTTCACCAACATTTGTCGACGCAGGTAACACGCTTGCGACACTTGGCATTGTTCAAAAAACAGCATCGAACGAATTAGTTGCCGCTCAAGATGCGAGCTACAAAGTGGATGGTGTATCGCTGACCTCAAGCACGAACACAATAGAAGGCGTCATCCCAGGCGGGAAGATTACTTTGCTCAAGGCCGATGCAACTACACCTCCAACAACGACTTTATCAATAAAAAGCGATACTGATGCGGTTGCAAACAGGATTAAATCGTTTACTGATAGCTATAACTCAGCGGTTAAGTTCATCACAGATAATAGTCAGTTTGATGGAGATACTTATGAAACGGGTCCTTTATTTGGAGATCCTGTTGCAAGGCAGTTTCTTTCAACAATGAACTCCCTTCTGATGTCAAATATTCCAGGACTTACCGGAAACTATAAGAACCTCACGGACATCGGTATTAGAATTGATGGAACGGGGAGTTTATCAGTAGATAGCTCTAAACTCAACACAGCGATACAAACAGATTCTGAAGGTGTACGCAAGCTATTCCAAAACTTTGGGTCTTCCAGTTCTTCTTCGGTTGTCTATATCTCTGGAACATCAAGTACACAACCTTCATCGCCCTCTTCCTATGGTGTCAATATCACGCAGGTAGCTACCAAAACTCAATATGTCGCAGCAACTGCAAAAACATCCAACAACACCTCGTCTGAAACTTTGACATTTTCGGGGAACTTGATTGGGTCTAGCTCCTACAATTTGACGATAGATGTTGGATCAAATCTTCAAACAATTATTGACAAAATCAACAATGACACTAAGCTCAAAGACCTTCTGACTGCTTCAAACAATAGTGGCAAATTACAAATTGACTCAAAGAGATTTGGTTCAAACGGATTGTTTAATGTTGTAAGCAACCAATCACCACTCGGTAGCAACTCAGGAGTTGGTTTCAATCCTGGAACTTTGACAAATGGACTTGACGTCGCTGGAACTATCAACGGTGAATCTGCAATGGGTGTAGGTCAGTTTTTAACTGGAACCAAAACCGATGGAAAAGCGCTCGGCTTGCAAATTCAATATTCTGGCACGTCCACTGGCAATGCAGGAAACATCACTTTTACACGCGGAATGAGTGGGATTGTAAATTCTGCACTTACCATGTTCACCGATATTGCCTCCGGTATCACAGTAACAACTGAAAAAGCATTGCGAGACCAAGGTGAACTGATTAAGAATCAAATAGACACCATCAACAAGCGAGCTGCTGCAAGCATTACAGAGTTACGTGCCAAATTTTCACAAATGGAACAGCAGATTTCAAAAGTGCAACAGCAAGGTGCGAGACTTTCACAGCTAACAAATACAAGTACATCAAAGTAGTGAACTAGATCGTCAGTACTTGTGATGCTTCAAGCCATTCGACTTCAGACTGAGAGTAGGGAGCATGAATTCCTCTCAATTTATGCTGCGAAAGCAAATGAGTCCAAAGGTCGTGTCGTGCCTCAAGAGGATGACCCTGTTCGAACTTGCTTTCAGAGAGATAGAGATAGAATCCTTCACAGTAAAGCATTTCGGAGATTGAAACATAAAACTCAAGTTTTCATCGATCCCCGTGGGGACCATTATCGCACCAGATTAACTCATACGCTTGAGGTTAGCCAAGTAGCGCGAACGATTGGAAGAGCCCTTCGTCTAAATGAAGACTTAATCGAGGCTATTGCTATTGGGCACGATTTGGGGCATCCACCATTTGGCCATGCTGGTGAGAGAGCTATTGATGAAGCACTTCAGATGATAGGATCTGCAAGTCCAGATAGATTTCATCACTCGGAACAATCATTAAGAGTCATAGATGTTCTCGAAGACTTGAATCTAAGTGAGGAAACTCGGTTAGGAATAGGTGGACATAGCAAAGGAAGAAGCGACTTAAGTGCATCTGATGGTGAGCCTGTTTCAACATTAGAAGCAGCTGTAGTACGGATGAGCGACAGAATCGCATATCTGAACCACGATATTGATGACGCGCTACGGTCTGGAATCATTGAAAATGTTCCAGATGAGTTTGCCGCGCTTGGTACTACTTACAAACAGAGACTCTCAATCTTGGTTGAGGACATTATTCAGCAAAGTCTGAACGTGCCTTCGATTAACATCTCACCAAAGTTTCTTGCCAAAATGAATTTACTCAAAGAATGGATGTTTGACAATGTTTACCTGCGATATCCAATTCTATATACGGATATTGCTAAAGCTGAGAATATGCTCAAAGAGCTTTTGGTTTATTACACGGAACCTGGAAACTTGCCTGAGGGATTTGAGGGTACTCAAGGCGCCGTCGATTACGTGAGTGGCATGACGGATAGATTTGCAATTGAGAACTATGAATCAATAAAGATTCCTTTGAAGTGGTCGCAACTTTGAATTCATACTAGGACTATGGATGACCTATTAGAAAATCAGAATCAGTTGACAAACGAGAATAGTTCGACGTCCCAAGGAACATTAAGAATCACCATAGGGGAAACGAGCGAAGTTGCGGAGGCTCACAGGCCAGATCCTGCAACTCTCAACGCAAAGTCAAAAACCAATGATGGCTCACGGGTCAAGAATATATGGCTTCTGATCATCGTGATTATTGTCGTTGTTTTGGTTGCTTTGTTCATGAAGTCAAGGTAACAGTGCACAATCTCACAATAGGTTCTCAGTAGGGTTCAGTTGTTTGAACTTGGTATCCTATTGGTGGTATGCCAAACCTTCTTGCTGAAGCACTCATTCGTGATGTCCCAGATTTTCCCAAGCCAGGAATTCTTTTTAAGGATATAACTCCCGTGTTGGAGGACCCGGCTGCTTTTCAAGAAGTTATCGATTTGCTTGTTGAAGATGCCAAAGCAAAAGGGGCTGAGGTGATTGTAGGAATTGAAAGTCGTGGATTTGTCTTCGGTACTCCACTTGCTCTTCAGGCAAAGCTACCTTTTGCCATGGCCCGTAAACTGGGCAAACTACCATACGAAAAGATAACCGAGGAATACGCGCTTGAATATGGTACTAACATCGTTGAAATGCACATTGATGCCATCAAGCCTGGTCAGAAGGCATATATTGTCGATGACTTGATGGCAACTGGTGGAACGGCGGCAGCGGCTAGAAATCTTGTTGCACGACTGGGAGGGGAAGTAGTTGGTTTCGGTTGCATGATTGAACTTACTTTCTTAGATGGAAGAAAGACTCTCGAAGGTATTCCAGTCCACGCTCTTCTTCAGTTTTAATGCTCTAGATCAAATTGAATCATAATAAGATGATGAAACGAAACTTCGCTCTATTGGCAATGATCCTCGCTTCAGTTGCCTTTGCAGCTGATGTTGTTAAAATGGCAGACATCCTCAAGGATGCTGACAAATACGATAAGAAGGTAGTGAAAACCACCGGAAAGCTAAAGGACTTCAAGGCAAGAACATCAAAAGCCGGAAATGACTACATGACGTTTGATCTAGTTGATGGGTCATCGGTTCTGAAAGGTTATGCACATGGCAAAATGGAACTTAAGGACGGAGACAAAGTAGAAATTGAGGGCAAGTTCGTTAAAGAAAAAGTGATGTTCAAGGGTAAGCCTAATGAGTTCACCGTAAAGAACGAAGTCGACTGCTCTGGCAAAAAGGATGAAAGTCCAAAGATTAAATTGCTGAAGTAATTGACATCAGGTCAACGATTGTTTGTGGTGATGGGGCCAACTGCCTCGGGAAAAAGCTCTCTTGCGGAAGATATTGGAAGGGAGCTTGATTGTTTTTTAGTCAACGGAGATGCCTTTCAGGTTTATCGGGGACTGACCATAGGAACCGCTAAGCCTCAAGATACAAGTCGATATCATTTGATTGATATCAAGGATCCTGAAGACGAGTATGGAGTAGGCGAATATGTTGTTTCGGCTTCTAATATTTTGTGGCAAGAATTTGAAGCAGGACGTGATTGCGTACTCGTGGGTGGAACAGGATTGTACATACGCGCCTTGGTCGAACAATATCAAGACTTATCACCTAGTCCACCAGCTGGAATGCGAGAGTCATTCAATTCTATGTCACTCGAAGAATTGGTAGAACAACTTCTTGAGAAAGATTCTGACTGTCACCACCGAGTTGATTTGAAGAATAAGATTCGTGTAACCAGAGCGCTCGAGAAGTTGTTGACGCCGGAGCAAAGCATTCGGTTTTCGCTTCCTCCATTTGAAGTTCATAAGATTGCACTAGTTCCCGATGTTGAATCATCCAAACTTGTGATAAAAAACCGAACGACATTCATGTTAGAAAACGGATGGATTGAAGAGGTTGGTGGACTTCTCGATTCAGGTTTAACATTTTCTGCACCTGGTTTTCGAGCAATTGGGTATCGTTTGCTGGCTAGCATTTTAAGGGAGAAGCTAAATTTACAGCCAGGTTCAATTGAAGAACTTATTGATTCAATAAGTTTAGAGACCATTCAGTACGCTAAGCGGCAAAGAACTTGGTTACGCTCAGAACCGCGGCTTCAAACTTTTCTAGGCAAAAACGACGCAATGAGTTGGTTTCAATCCATCAGTAAAACCAGTTAGTGGATGGGTGAAAATATTGTTATGAATACCTTGGTTCAATTTAGCAAGTTACACGGAATAGGCAATGATTTCATCGTAATTGATGCGTCGCAACTTAGTGGGGTAGTCAACCGTTCGAAGCTTAGCATTGGCCTTTGTGATAGGCAAACTGGAATTGGTGCAGATGGTGTTCTTTTGCTTTCAAAATCAAGCCATCAATTGAAAATGGAAGTCATCAACTCAGATGGCTCAGAGCCTGAAATGTGTGGAAACGGCTTAAGAGTCGCTGCTCTTTGGATGCACAAACAAGGTTGGGCAGATTGCAGGAATTTTGATATTCAAACCGGTGCTGGAGAATTGTCCGTTGAAATCGGAAACGATGGAAATGTGACAATTGATATGGGAATGGCTAAGTTAAATCCTCGTGAAATAGGAATGAGTTCGAGTGTCCAAGGTGATTCTTTTATCAATCAGCCCATTGGTGGTGGATTGAAGGGAAGTGCGGTTTCTATGGGAAATCCACACCTGATTATTCAGGTTTCAGACTTTGCCCGATTGAACTTAGAGGATGATGGAAGGCTGCTAGAAACCCATCCATTTTTTCCTCTCAAAACGAACGTCCATTTTGTCCAAATTGTTAATAGAAGGTCAATTGTTCAAAAGACGTGGGAAAGAGGTGCGGGTGCGACATTGGCTTGCGGAACAGGTGCCTGCGCATCAGTTGTTGCCATGGTGGAACAAGGTCTTGTTGAAAGGGAAGTCCATGTTGAACTACCTGGCGGAAATCTTACAATCAAGTACGAAAAAACCGGTCACGTTTTCATGACCGGTCCTGCTGAATTTGTTTTTACCGGATCAATATCATTGCCGGTATTCCTTGAAAGTTAAGCGGCTCGTTTTAAGAGTTGATTCAATTTGTCTTTTGAATCACCGTAGAAGTCTAGAAACTCCAAACCGTTTCCACCGCGATTTGGATTTTCGTGAGCTACGATTGCTAGCGTTCC
>JAPLCS010000434.1:9863-12403 GCA_026392145.1 Fimbriimonadales bacterium
ATTCAACAATTGATCCCATAGGAACAGTTGGCTGGACATCAATCCACGCACCACCCAAGCTGATGTCTTTTGTCGATCCCTGACACAGCGAGATTACGGTCGCACCGCTGACGTCTGCAACAGCTCTAAGTGAAACACTCGTTTCAATTGGGAAGCGCGGATAAATGCGTCGATCAATATCATGGGTGACAGTTTGACGAATTTCGAGTACGTTTCCATTTTTCCAAGGATGAACTTCAACTACTCGTCCTTCACCTTTCATGATTTGTTCGTCTCTATGCCAGACCAAAACAACGGACTGTGGATACTCCACATTCAAGATTCTTTGATCCTTAGTGAACAAATAGGTAGGAGCTTCGGACGTCACAACGCAATGAACTGCCATTGGACGACCTTGAATCATATAGGCCACGATTACGGAATCATCCATCCGCAAATTCTTTTCAAATTCAGCCATTACTACAATAATCGGACAATTGATAGGAATTTACAGGTCAATTGAATATTCTTAATTGAAATTGAAATGGGTACAACTAGGTTATGCCCATGCTTGGATTTCTTGCGACTGCTCTCCTCTTGACTCAAAGTACCAAGCCTCAAGCTGGAATAAAGATTCCGTATGAAAAGTACACGCTTGCAAATGGAATGAAAGTAATTTTGCACGTGGATAAGACACTTCCAGTTGCTACAATCAATACCTGGTTCTATGTGGGTTCGAAAGATGAACCGGAGAGAAGAAGCGGATTTGCTCATCTATTTGAACATCTCATGTTTATGGGTACAAAGCGGGTGCCAAATGGTCAATTCGATTCCATCATGGAGAGTGCTGGTGGATACAATAATGCTTCAACTAGCGAAGATAGAACAAACTACTACTCCTTCGGTCCCTCGAATTTGCTCCCAACATTGCTTTGGTTAGATGCTGACAGACTCGAAGATTTGGCAAACGAAATGTCGCTTAAAAAAGTCGATTTGCAACGTGATGTTGTTAAAAATGAGCGACGGCAAAATACCGAAAACACACCATATGGTAAGGCATTTGAATCAATTAATGGATTAATGTATCCGAAGGGTCATCCGTACTCAACCTCGGTTATTGGTTCGCACGAAGACTTGTCCGCCGCAACGGTGGATGATGTTAAAAATTTCTTCAACACTTTCTATGTGCCCAATAATGCTTCCCTGGTTGTTGCTGGCGATTTTGAACCAAAGTTAATCAAACCATTGATTGAAAAGATGTTTGGAACTTTACCAAGACGTGATGATCCTCCTAGAAAAATTGTTCAGCCTTTCGAATTCAAATCAAGGAAAGTGACAATGGTAGATGACGTAGCATCTTCAAAATCGCTTATGATTTGGCATACGCCTGCCTACGGAAAACTGGGCGACTTCGAGATGCGCACAGCTGCCTCCGTACTCGGAGACGGACCTGCGAGCTTGCTGTATCAAAAGATTGTCGTTGAGAAAGGTCTCGCCACTGAAATATCTGCATCGAATTATTCTTTCTATTATCAATCAGCTTTCGTGATTGATGCGAAACTTGCGCCAGGGAAGAACCAGCAAGATTTAGAAAACGCCATTACAGGCGTCTTAAATGATTTTGCGAGTAAAGGTCCGACTAGTGGTCAACTTCAACGAGTTGCAGTAAAGGCAGAGGCACGAATTGCAAAGGTTCTTCAAAGTTTGGATAGTAAAGCGGACGCAATGAACGAGTACGAGTTTTACTTTGGGAATCCTGATTACTTTCAACGTGAATTAGACACTTATCATGCCTTATCGCCAAGTCAGGTTGTTTCAACGTTCAAAAATGTAATGGCTAAGGGTTCTTTGACCTTGCGCATAATTCCTAAAAGTGCAGAGGAAAAGCAAAATTCAAGGGACGAGCAACCTGCGATTGGACCTGTAGCACCATTTGAATTGCCAAGACCTACAGCCAGTGCTGGCAATGTTAAATTTTGGTACAGACCAAATGTTCCCCTCACGGAAATAAAAGTTCTGTATAAGTTTGGTTCAGAGAATGATCCTATAGGAAAAGAAGGATTGACAGCATTTACGACTGAATTAATGTCTCGAGGTGGCAACAAACTCAACAGCGGGATGTTTGCTGACTTCCTCGATCAATATGGAGCGGAAGTATCAGGCATGACCGGTCTGAAAAGTTCTCTATTCAGTCTCAGTGTCCCATCTTCTGGGCTTGGAAAGGTGGCCAACTCTTTTGCTTCGGTGCTTGGTTCACCAACGCTAGATAAATCAGATTTTGATCAATTGAAAGCAGAAATGATTGCCTCAATAGAGGAAGAGGATACTGACCCTTCTGTTGTGGCAAACAAGGTTAGCAAAATTTTCTTTTTTGGAAAGGAAAGTGAATTCTCGAGATTTGCGACGAAGAAATCGGTAGCTTCCATTACTTTAGAAGACGTAAAAGCCATGGCATCAAAGTTGGCAAGTCAAAAGTGCGAACTTTTGGTTGGTTCTGGAACTCAGTTCGGTGCTATCAACCCTATTATTCAGACTTCACTTGCCTCAGTCATCAATGGAAA
>JAPLCS010000013.1 GCA_026392145.1 Fimbriimonadales bacterium
ATAGTATAGGAAAGAAAAGACTGATTAGGAACAGACCTATATCTTGCAGCATCCATTACAGATGAGCAAAAAAACAAAAGTCCCAAGAAAATGGAAATTGAAATCGTTAGCGCAAGTACAAGTGGACCCTTTGATTGTTTGGAGAATGCAACGTGAGGATAGGCCCTCATTGGAGATTGGCCATTGCTGATAAGTTTGGCCACATCAAATGGCGATGTGCCAACTCTGTAATGATTATAAAGCCAAGCATAATCTACACTATCAGCATTAACGCCAGTTCTATTGATGTATCGCTTATAATCGTCAAAAGATATTGGCATACCATGTAAAAGTAAGTAACGGCAGATTACAGAACTGTATCAAATATCTCCCTGAAATTCTAAGTTGACTCCATCAACGTCAAAAATTGCTCGTAGATCCTCTCTTCGGCCTTGTTGTACGCCAAATAGAGTAATGCTATTTAACCTTCCAGATTTAACCCACTTCTCAACCAATTCCTTACTTTCACGCTTTTGCTCTGCTGTCATATCCTCAACACCACAGTCAGTGTAGATACGTATATCGTAATTGTTCGTACCCCTGCTTAATCTCGTATCAAAAGCGCTGACCAACTGCTTCATATTTGTTCCACGTGTTTCGGTTGAGTAAGCAAGCGTCTTGATTAACAGCTGACTAGACTTTTCCAAGGTTTCAGGTGGAGGACCATCATGAACTTCTGCTGGTGCCGCATCAAATCGAAAAATCACAACTCTCTCTTGAGGTGGTAAATCTATCAGAAAGTTATTTAAGTCTTTAAAATAGGCGTTTTTGTATGCCTTTGCCGAACCACTTGTATCAACGGCCACCAACCTTTCTTCTATATCCCCTCGAAATTTGTTCATTAGTATTCTGCCGCTCAAATTCCTCAATCCTCAGAGAAAGAGCTTCCACGATTGATATGTATTTCAACAAAGCTTGGTAGTCTGGTAGCTTTTGAAGCGATTCGTATTCTTCGACTCTTTGACTTCGCTCTTGAACACCTGAGGCATGAGATTCATTAGCCTTTGCATTTCTGTCCATCCAAGAGTCAATCGCAGCAATTTGTGCCTGATGATGGCGTCCCATCAATTCTAGTTTCTGTTGTTGCTTTGCCTGATGTAGAACTTGTTTTGCTTGCGAAGACTCTCTCTCTCGATCTTCGTCTAAAATAATTTGCTTGTTGTATTCCTCTAACTCAAGAGAATAATCTCTCTTTTGTTCTTCATATTCTTTGTCAATTCTCTTACACTCCTCAAAGTAGTTTCGTTGTGCAAGATCCTCATCTTGAATAGAACGCTCACCTTTTTGGATTCCGAGGTAAACAGACAGCAAGAGAGTTGCGGTCGAAATGGTGATCGCGATTAGAATTGCGATAGGGTAGCTAATAACATCTTTGGCTTCAATCGTAGTCTTTTCTGAAAACTGTCGAATTGCAAAAGACCCCAAAACTGCTTCACAGGAACACAAAAAAGCTGTTACCGTAAATGGCCATAAACTGGTATGCCACTGCGACTCTTGAAGTGCGCGCCTCCTGCCAACTTGATACCAAACACGACCGAACAAAAGTTTCAGCGACCATATCGCACCAACTCCTGCTGCAAGACAGAATAGATAAACAACTCGCCCATCATCTGTTTTCTTAGATTGACCTAGTATTGAAAATAAACTGTTTCCAACAAACAGTCCTACAAAAATACTGATAAGAAAAGAGAAAATAGTCAACCCATCTAGAGACCAGTCCCTTTTCTTGACTTGGCTACCTAACATCGGTTGCAAAGGCCTTTGTGGCTTCTCAGGCTTTACAGGTTTAGTACGCTTACCATTTTCAACTGGTTTAACATCAGTTAAACTCACTTCCGGAGGCGCCACTGGTGCGTCTACAGAATCTTCAGTTGGTTGAACCTTAAGTTCCTGAGGCAACTCATTCGGCGTTTCAGTCTCTTGGCTTTCCTCATCTTTTTCATCAAGGTTTAAGTCAAGTAAATCCGAGAGCGGAGGTAAATCATCGCTTATAACAACCCTTGCAAATGAATTAGTTCGTGGGTGATATACAAGTCCAATATTTCCAGCATGGTTAGCTGCACTTACCATTGCCTTGTGACGTTCTTCTGTTAATTCTCTAATTTGTACTCGATACTCTTGGCGCAAGTTTTCTGTGTACATATCAAACTCAATTCGCCTAGAAGTCTTATTTGCGTATTCAGACTCAATTTCGGTTATGTTCTGGTCTATGTTTCCCATCTGTAATAAGTCCAAAGCAAAAGGGCTTAGTATGCAAGAAACATTATATCTGAAACTCTTTAGATTCAACTTATAGTTAAGAATGAACAGAGTGGTGCCCAGGGTGGGACTCGAACCCACACGGTATTGCTACCAAAGGATTTTAAGTCCTCTGCGTCTACCATTTCGCCACCCGGGCAACGAAAAGGGCAAAAGAGAAAATGTCGGAACATTCTGTACAAGAGTCTTAGAAAAGTCCGTATACTCCAGAATTGTGGAAAGGAAGGAAGGCGCTAAACTGCGGAGGACTCTTGGCTCTCAGAGTCATTGCAGTACGATTTCAGCAAATTTACGGGTTGCGGCTTTTTTTGATCGCTGTTTTTGCGACATCCGCAATCGCCAAAATAGGGTATGTCGGCCAACTCGCCGATGTCTTGCGAGGATTGTTCCCGATTATAGGGACGCTATCTCTACCAGCAGCATTTGTTATCTGGATCCTAGAATTTGGAGTTGTTGCTCTCTTAGGAGTCCCTTTTCGAAGATGTCACGAGTTTGGAGCTAGCCTCAGCTTGGCACTAGGCTTGTCATTTCTTGGAGCCAACTGGATCAGGTTTGCTGAGAAATTGCCGCTTCCTTGCTCATGTTTTGGTGCTCTCTTCAAAATGAGTCCCGCGATTTCTTTCTCGATAAACACTCTAATCATACTTTTTGCCGGAAGGCTGTTAGTGTTGCTCCACGACCAAATCAAAGCCAAATGAAAAAGCTCTTACAGTCTCGATTCATCCCGGTTGCACTCGCTTGCATCGGTGTCCTATCTCAACTTCCTACCGCAGTCGCTGCTACGGCCGTGGCGCACAACACGCTCTATGATGGAGTCACTGGGCCGATAGGCGGGCAGTGCGTCTCACCTCAATGCGATACTGAAGATGGATGCTCCTGGATAACTAACCAATACAACGATTGGCAGCCCGGACACGGTTGCACCGGAGGTTCAGGCGGTCCCGGCGGCTCCGAATGCGTACACACCCTGAAAGTTTGTCGAGAACAGTATTACTACACATTGAGCGGATGCGCTGGCGCAATTTCGCAGTGGAATACCTACATGACAGGAGGCTGCTGAGTCTAAATGATCCTGAAGATGCTTCGATTCTTCGCCCTTGGCTCCGTCGGAGCTCTCGCAGTCTCAGCCCCTGCGGATGCGCCCTTGCTGGAACAATTAAGAAAAACTCGAAGCATCTTCCCTTCGCTCCAGGCCGATTACCAAGAGGTTATAGACGTAACAGAGCAATCTTCACCTGAGCCTGGAGCTTCCGGAGTTGGATTCCAAGACTCGAAAAGACTTCTTAAATGCACAATAGACTCGACGTCATTCGGATGCACTCCATTTGAATCTGGATCAACCGCAGCAGCTTCTTCCAGCTACTATCAGTCCGGAAAATATTTTTCAACTAGTTCCGCTGGAACAAAAGGAGCTTACGGAAAGCGAAGCGGCCCTGAAATTGCACCTATCGCTTCAGGGTTCTGCATTTTCTCTGAAGACTTTCTAGAGGTCTGTAGAACCAGGCGTGTGGAATCCGCTTCACCAAATTCCCTGCACCTCGTTTACTCTGAGGATGGAGAATTTGAAGTGAGCTTTGCGACAGGCGAACGCGGCACATACATTTCCAAGATCGTTGGAGGAAGTAAATCTCGTAGCAACAAGCAGGTCCTGGAGACAACGGAATGGATGTCATTTGGAAAAGTGCAAATACCTAAGCAAGTCAGGCTTACATTCGAAGAAGGAGGAGCCGTCACGCAGATTCGCAAATACAGTCTAGTGACTCAGACTGTGAAGGAAATAACCCCTCTTGCTTGGAAGTGGAAGGAAGGGGCTATTATTCAAGACAACGATACTCAGGCTGTGTATATTGCTAAAAATGGCGAGCTCGTTCCTGATCCAGTTTTCATGAAGCCGGCCGCATTGAAAATCAGCCTTCAGAGAGCTATATTGCCTCTTTGTCTAGTTTTAATCGGAATCTGGACAGCATGGCGCTTGCGCCTCAAATCAACCAACAAGACTGTGAAGGCAAGTTAAGTCGGGTGAGGCATAGTTCCTCACCCACATTTGCGGCAAGGTCGCCAAACAAGTGGAAGGCAGGGAAGCCCTTATCGTGAACCACTGCTTTTGTAAATTAAGAAGTGAGATTTGGCAACTAAGTTTGCTTGAGTAGTAGCAATACCGTGTTAGATTGCAATTGTCTGCCACGGAATGGGGTTTCTTTTTCGAAAACTTATTCTTTCTGCTGAGCTGCTCACAGGGGCGGGTGTCTGTCGTAGCATTGGTTCGTAATAGGCTGTTCCAATGCTGCGACTAGACCAAGGAACCTGGGATCAAATTAAGGCTAACTGGATCGCCGGGCTGATCGGAATCAATGAACTGGGTCGGCAGTTTGGTGTTGCTCCAAAGACAATCCGTGAGCTCGCAGACCGTAAAGTGTGGCCACCTCGGAACAAAGTCTTAGTTGCGGCGAGAGCCCTTGCCCTCGGAAAACCCCCGATCAGTATGAAACCCCTCACCGGGGGCATCGCATAGAATGGTTTTCCAATCGTTCGACAGAGTGATCCAACTCCTGCACGTTCACCGGAATAACATCTGGTGTGCCACAAACAGGAGTCAACGCACACGATTTACCAGTACAAGACGATAGCCGAATTCGTTGACACTGTCAGCCGACTCCAGTCCGTGTATGATACCGGTGCGGGAGAAAATGATATACCGGAGTGAGAACCAGGTTAGAAATAATGGTGCCCAGGGTGGGACTCGAACCCACACGGTATTGCTACCAAAGGATTTTAAGTCCTCTGCGTCTACCATTTCGCCACCCGGGCAACGAATTCTTATTATAGTGGATTTTGAACCCGTTATGCCACATGAAATGCCACACCAACTAACCAACCCAAAGCCACAAAACCAACGTTGAAGTAAACTAACCCCCGAATGTCCGACTACAACATCTTGTTTCTCGGCGATGTGGTCGGCCGCCCCGGCAGGGACGCGGTCAGCGAGCACCTTCCCGCATTGAGAGCCAAGCACAACCCACTTTTCACCATCATCAATGGGGAAAACAGTGCCGGAGGACTAGGCATTACCGCCGCGATCGCCGAAGAGTTCATCCGCGCCGGTGCAGACGCGATTACCCTCGGAAACCACGCGTTCAATAAAAGAGAAATCTCCACCTATCTCGACTCAGGAAAACCAATCGTTCGCCCCGGCAACATGGCAGCATCCGTCCCCGGTCGAGGCATGATTCAAATTCAAAAACAAGGCATACAACTCGCAGTCATCAACCTGTGCGGTCGAGTAATGATGGACCCACACTACACCGACCCCTTCGCCGTATTTGACGACTACCACACCTCACTCCAAACCCCCCACGTATTCCTCGACTTCCACTGCGAAGCCACCAGCGAAAAAATTGGAATGGGCTACCAC
>JAPLCS010000292.1 GCA_026392145.1 Fimbriimonadales bacterium
TCACCTGCCCAAACTGCATCTCAAAATGTTGCTAAGCCAGCGGGTTATGTGATTTCAATTCCCAATACGGTGGTGAAAATTAGCATGCTGCCGATTCCTGCGGGAGAAACCAACATTGGGGGTCAATCCGTGAAGGTGAAGCCGTTCTTTATGGCGTCGACCGAAACGACTTGGGAGGCTTTTGACGCTTTTTTGGCGAGCGGTCCTTCGACCAAACCGTATGACCAAACCGATTATGCCCCCGACGTTATTGCTCGTCCAAGTAAAAGCTATATCCTGCCTGATTTGGGGTGGGGACATCGGGGCTATCCTGCTATTAACCTTAGTTTTATTAACTGCGAAATGTTCTGCCGATGGCTGTCCAAGGTCACCGGGAAGAAGTATCGTTTCCCCACCGAGGCTGAGTGGGAGTGGGCCTGTCGAGGCGGAGTGAAGGGTGAACTGAAAATGGATGACGCCATGATTGATAAGGTGTCTTGGAACGGTGATAACAGCCAAGATTCCACTCACCCTGTTGGAAAAAAGTTGCCGAATGGTTACGGCTTGTTCGATATGCTCGGAAATGTTGGTGAGTGGGCAACCGATTCCGCAGGTAAGTCCGTTCTCTGCGGTCCCACTTTTGAAGATGCTGCTGCCGATGTTAAACCTACCGCGCGACTTCGATGGGAACCGTCTTGGCAAGAGTCTGACCCGCAGATTCCTAAGAGCCGTTGGTGGCTATCTGACGGACCGTTTGTCGGATTTAGAATCGTGTGCGATAACTGATTCGTTGGGTGCTGGTTGCCAGTCATATATTGAGGGTCATGGTGTTGGTAATATGGTGAAAATGAAACTTCGCCTCGCTGCCCTCGCTCTGCTTTCTACTTTCACTCTGACCTTTGGTGTTTTGGGATGCTCTCAACCTAAGACTGAATCGACTGAAGGTGCCTTGAAAAATGATCAAAAGGTCGTCCAGTCCGAAGGGAACGAGGCATCTGAAGCAAAAGAAGTTGAGGAAAAAGAAGGGGAAGGAGTGAGCTTTGATATCACTGCCACCTATGGCGATAAGCCCAAACTTACGATTCAGCCCAAGGGATTAAAGTTGGCAAACAATGTTATTGAACATGAAATCGACGGCACTTTGACCAAGGCTGAGGTCGGCGATCTCAACGGTGATCGCTTCCCTGAAGTGTATGTTTACATTACTGGTTCTGGAAGTGGCTCGTACGGGACTCTGATTGCGTACTCTTCGAACAAGAATAAGTCGCTGAGCATGATCAATCTTCCGACTTTGGAGGAGACGGTGGTTAAGGGTAAAAAGGGAGCCACTAAGCCGGGGATGGCTGCTGTTGGGTACATGGGACACGACCAATTTAACGTGATGGAGGGTGTGTTTACTCGTCGATTCCCCACTTATCAAGGTAAAGATACCAATGCCAATCCAACCGGAAAAACTCGGTTGATTACCTACAAGCTTGAAGCCGGTGAGGCGAGTTGGCAACTTGTTCCCACCATTATAGAAGAGTATTAAGTGTCTTCAATGCGGTGCCGATAATGTAACTGCATGTCCCATCCTGAAGTTTTTGAAAGCGAGGAGTGTTTTGTCATTCAGACCAGGGTGGGCAGGGGTACCCGAATTTTTATTGGGCTTCTTGGACTTGTGCCGTTGATTGCGCCATATGATTTCTTGGTGAAAGTTCGTTGGAATAGTTACTTCAACTTCCCTTTCTTACTCGTGCTCATTGTCTCGATTGGGGCTGTATTTATGAGTGCGATGTTTGTTTATGCGGCGGCCTTT
>JAPLCS010000032.1 GCA_026392145.1 Fimbriimonadales bacterium
AAGTTGGTCAAAAGTCCCAATGGTTAGGGAATTGTTTATGCCAACGGGGAACCTGATTAGACGATTCGTGGTCTAATAGGATGTGCAAAGGAAAAGGATTCGAGCCATAGTTGTCGGAGCAGCGGTCGTTGTGGCTGGACTGTTGGCAGCTCAGGGGCATTCCCAATCGAATACCGTTCCGCCACGGCGCCTTGGAGACTATCAGTGCCGTATTGCCCTCACAGATTTGTTGCGTAGTGTAAGAGTTCCTGAGGCAGGCAATATCTATGCCTACTCGGGAATGTTTCGGTTGCAGTCCACAGAGACGCTTTTTGGCAAGAACACCTTTTACACGGGCACGCTCAAGGTTTATGACGATCAGGAACCTACCAGCGAGTTGATTAAGGCTGAGCTTTTGATGTGGCGAAGTGGAGAGCTTCTGCAACGGATTGTCGCCGATGGTCGCAAGGTTTGGGCGCATGACGCAAAGAGAAACGAATATAGTGTTTCCAACTATGACGGTGAAGTTTCGCAGGCGAGATCGCCCAAGTATCGCAAGGATTTTTTAAGTTTGTTCAAGGCTCCGACTCAGGGGTTGTCGCTTAATTTGGTGGCTTTTGGGGAGCAGTTGGGGCTGAACGGTTTCGCATCAGTTAAAGATTGGATTGGTGGCTTGCCATTTGAGGGACAGGACGACGTTGACCCTCAGGATGCGCTGGGAAATCATGTTTTAAGGCGAATATGGCAGGCAGTGCCAGGTAATGGTCGTTACGCTCAATTTAATTGTGAGTCATACGACCGTGGCGCCACTTGGGCGTTGGTTTCTTTGGAGATACATCGTGAGGATTTAGTGGGTAGGGATGTGAAGACTACTCACACACTGATCACGGTGGAGAAGGATTCTAGCGGAGTTCCCGTGACTTTTCAGCGCGGGGCTACCGACTTCTTTTATCGTCCGCCGAACGGTGCCAAGGTGCTTGCCAACTCCAGAGTTATTAAGTTCTGAAGTCGACAAGCATGGTTTTGCGTTCTACAGGGTTGGTGGAACCTGACTATTGAATTCCCTTTGGTTACCAGCAACTATTACAGGACCTCGGAGTTCTCGGTACTGAAGGCCTACTGCCACGTAGTAAATAGGGAAGGTCACCAGGAGCCCTACAAAACAAAGTAGCACTCCTGAAAAACAAATGAGTGAGCCGAGAATCTGAAAGATCACAATTTCGATTAAGTATGGTTTTGTTCTCTCCCATGTGACTTGAATTGCTTCTGTAACGTTCAGGTTTTCATGCATAATCGCCAACGGTGCAAAGGCGAGTACAGATGCAATGATGATTCCTGGAATAATGAAAAGTAGAAGACCAAACGTGACCGCGAAACCATATACAAGTGAGAACTGAAAAAGTTGATTCAAATTTTTGAACCCCTTGAAAATGGATTCGATTTGAATATTTCCAGTTTCGGCAAGTACCACAGCGGCTGAAGAAATTTTGTAGTAAATGCAAGATGTTGTAAACATCACAATGCCTAATAC
>JAPLCS010000428.1 GCA_026392145.1 Fimbriimonadales bacterium
CTCAGCGTGGGAGAAAGAACTTCAGAAATTGGAATTCGAAAAGCCATGGGAGCTCCCAACCGATCGATCTTCAGGCAATTTCTCATCGAAAGTATCGGGATCGCTTTCTTTGGTTCCCTCGTGGGTTTATCTTTTAGCGCTCTCGTATGCCTTTTGTTAGCAAGGTTCTCGCCAATCAATCCAATCATCACGCAACTAACCGTATGGGGAACAATTGCATCATCCATGTTCACCGGAATGATTTTTGGAATTATCCCCAGCATGAAAGCGGCCAGAAAAGATCCTGTCAAAGCAATCCAAAACCTGAATTGAAATTCACGTATTACTTCGACTTGGGATAAATCAAACTTGTAATCTTCACAACTGACTTACCATTGGGTTGTTTCGTAGCAGAAATAATAACCTGACTATCCTTCTTGGTCATCCCCATGCTTGTCATCTGGTCGCCCGCCACCTTGCTATCAAATCCACTCTTCTTGTAGAACTCAGCGAGAATTTCGAGAGTAGCTGAAGTCTCAAAAGTGACAACATATTTGGTTCCGCTGTCCGAACGCTTAAAACTTTCACCACGAGCATCCTCGGAACCCGGATAAATATCAAGACCCGCTTTATCCGAAAGGTCCTTCATCGTTGTCGAGCCTAGTTTTTCCTCAGTTGGATTATCAAAGGTTTGGCTGCTCATAGGGCCTCCCGGAGCCCCCTGTCCACCTTGAGATTCAGCTGAAGGAGTCCTTTGGATATTTTGATTCTCTGATGCTTTTCCGGCTTCACGGTCACATCCACCCAAAATGCAACTCAGGCAGACCAAGGACAAAAAGATTCCACAACTCAACAGGCAATGAGATTTGTTTAACATAGTTCAGACCAATTTTTAAGGAGCTGCAGCCCAACTTGACTACTCTTCTCGGGGTGAAACTGCATCCCCCAAACATTATTACGTTCTATGGCAGCCGCAAATTTAATCCCATACACACTTTCAATGGCAATGTCCGATGGGTTGGAACACTCTGTATAGAGAGAATGTACGAAATACACCTCAGAAGTACCATCAAGCCCCCTTCCCATTTTTGCTGACAAGCATTGAATAGAAGACCATCCGATATGGGGCACCTTTAGGTTCAAGTCACTTGAAAAGTACTTAACCGAACCACGAATAGATGACCATCCGATATGCGGCACTTTTAGATTCAAGTCACTTGAAAAGTACTTAACCGAACCACCGATAATTTCAAGACCCGCATGACTTCCGTGTTCCTCACTGGTTTCAAACAGAAGTTGTTGCCCAAGACAGATGCCTAAAATTGGTTGTCCTCCTGCTGCAAAACTCTGAATATCTCTTTTGAAACCCGAAAGTCTTTCCATCGCAGCACCAAAAGCTCCCACGCCAGGAATCACCAATCGACTCACCCGAGAAAGGGAAGTGACAATTTCAACTTCTTCACCAAGGTATTCAAAAGCCTTTTGTACGGAACGGAGATTTCCCATTCCGTAATCCAAAATGGAGATCATCCAATTCGACCTTTCGATGAATTACCAGCTCGCTTCTCCGAACGAGTGGTCGCCAACTTTAACGAGCGACCAAGTCCCTTAAAAATGGCTTCGATAATGTGATGATCGTTCTCTCCAGCCAGTTTTTGAACATGAAGCGTGATACCGGCATTGGCAACAAAAGATCTCAAAAACTCTTTCACATTTTCTGATGCTAATCCACCAACCGCTTCTCTCTTAAAAGCAACATCAAAAAACAGTCCCGAACGACCAGAAATATCTAACGCAACCAGCACCAGCGCTTCATCCATCACCATGTGGCA
Organism: Fimbriimonadales bacterium; assembly: GCA_026392145.1. Taxonomy (GTDB): domain Bacteria; phylum Armatimonadota; class Fimbriimonadia; order Fimbriimonadales; family Fimbriimonadaceae; genus Fimbriimonas. Next base: position 1,812 of record JAPLCS010000428.1, read on the forward strand.
CGACCCATACCGCTCAATGCCAGAATTGGCATCCAGCGCGTCAGAAAAAGCCCTTCCTAAGCAAATACCCACATCTTCGACAGTGTGGTGATCATCAATATGAATATCACCTTCAGCCTCAATGCCCATGTCAATTTGACCGTGGAAAGCTAAAAGATGGAGCATGTGATCAAAGAAGCCGAATCCTGTTGAGATGTCATGCTTCGTTCCACCATCAAGATCCAACACCACATGGATGCGAGTTTCCTTAGTTTCTCGGTCAACTTCGGCAAATCGAATTCCTGGTGCGTCTTTACTCACCCCTTAACTCTACCAAAAAACAGTCTCTAGCTGACGGAAGAAAGGTTGCGTATACAAAAAAGAGAGGACCCAAGACTCAAACTCATCTGTAAGCCATCCTAAGACTTCAATGAACAGCCTCACGACCATGCTCCCAAATCTAAATCTATTCCTCAAGCAAAACAGACAAGCAGAATCATATTCCAAGTTGACAAATCCTCATGAAAAAGCCGAATAATACGTGCCAAGTAACCTCAAAT
>JAPLCS010000236.1 GCA_026392145.1 Fimbriimonadales bacterium
ATTCATAAACGATACATTTGCCCCAGGAATTTCCACCTACCGCAAAAAATTAAATTCACTCCTCTCAGGCAAACCCGTTCAAAGACTCATTCACGAAGATATCATTGCCAAACTCGATGACGCAGGGAAAACTTTCCACGTCCTATTGATTAAGACTCCGCACATTCAGCCCTACACCAGTGTTTTCTTCCAACTCGAATGTGGGTACTGGACTGGTGAAGCAGAAAAACAACTCAGAGAGTCAATGAAAGGAAAAGGCTAAAGATCGATAGCCTAACAAACCCTCCAACATAAAAAGAGCGGACACCTCTTCAGGTGCCCGCTCTTGTTCTCAAATCAGGAAGGCTTACTTCCCTTTCTTCTTTGCTTCTTCCTCAAGTTCCTTCTGTAAATCCTTCAAGGCTACAGGAAGGCTTCGAGTCCAGCAATTTGCTTGCTCTTGCATCTTGAACGGAAGTCCAGCCAGCAAATCTCTCAACGAAGGAGTTGGAGCAGAGGCCGCACCCTTCGAATACGTGTCCGTCAGAATCTTAGAAACATCGTTTCTGCACTCAATTAAATGAGCCTTGGTGACCTTATCCGCAGCTCGTGCAGAAGCAGATTCAAGTTTAGTCATCAATTCCGCCAATCCGGATTTCAAAACAGGTCTCAGGTCAGTTTGGCTTGCACCCGAACCGTTAACTCGTCCATCAACCAACTTCAAAAAGTTTCGGTGAAGATTTCGACCAAAGTTATCTGTCTTTACAGACTTGTCGTTCAATTCCACAAACGTGTATTTAATGACATCATCCACCAATCGAGTCACGGTGTAAGCCTTACCTGGCTGCATGGTCTCAAAATCCTCAAGGTTCTTGACCTTCCGATCTCCAAGAAGACCTCTAAGAATCATTGCCTGTATACCAGCAATGCTGTCAACAAACCCTGTTGGCTTGGTCTTGTTGAAAATCTTAGGATTGATCATCGCAGCCGAGGGTCGAACGCCTCGAGTCATCAAAAGCTGAACAGCTTTAGCTTGTTGCTCCGCCGAAACTGGCTTAAAGATTTCCTCGCCGCCTCTTCCGACGTGATTATCAGACTCAACCACACCACCAACGAGTTGCTGAACGTGCATCAATTCAGTCACCCATTGTTGAATCAACTGGCCGTGCATATCGCTCAACTCATCGTAAGACTTTCCAAATTTCGAGGTTGCGGGAATGAGAACCGTACTCGCTATTCGATCAAGGTTTAGCAATCCAAGCCGAGTGGACTCAACCGGATCGTTACCAATGATTTCGCTCTGCATCTGTGGGTCAGTGCCGCTGTACTTATAGTTACCAAATTTCAACCATGAATTAGCCACTTGCTTACCAAGCAACGCATCAAGAACAGACGTTTCATCTTCTGGCTTTCGTGCATTAGTGGTCATGTAACCGTACTGAATCGCAAACTTATCGTAGGGTCCAACGACTCCAATTGTAGAAGTGACACCATCGCCAGGTTGAGCAACATAGTTATAGCGGCTATAACTCATGATTGACGCCGCAACTCCGTGCTCGTCGGTGAATTTCTTGTCCCGAAGTTGAGCCGTGGTGTAAGCCGCACTGGCCTTGAAGTTGTGCTCCAAACCAAGTGTGTGCCCGACTTCGTGAGCGACCACATATCGAACCAACCGACCAATGAGTTCATCGTTCATCGGAAGCTTCTGTGCTTTTGGATCAGTTGCGGCACATTGAGCGAAGTACCAATCCTGAACCAATTTCAGAATGTCGTTCCATACAATGACGTGAGCTGAAATAGTTTCCCCACTACGTGGGTCTTGGGTGGACGGCCCCATTGCATTAGCAATTTCACTCGGAGCCCATCGAATAACAGAGAAGCTTGCATTCTCTGGGTCCCAAGAAGGATCTTGCTCTACAGTTGGAGCAATCTTGCCTATGATAGCGTTCTTAAATCCAGCGGCTTCAAACGCAGGCTTCCAATCCTCAATTCCCTGACGTACGTACTCTTTCCATTTGTCTGGAACTTCTCGAGCAACATAGTAAACAATCGGCTTAACCGGTTCGCTCAAATCGGCCTTTGGATCCTTCTTTTCTAACCGGTATCGGTTAATGAATTCGATGGGTTGAGCAGGTCGCTCATCTCCACCAAACTGGGTGAATCCTGTCGTAAAGTAGCCAATTCGTGAATCCTTCAATCGACCAACCATAGGGACTAGAGGCAACTCAACCAAGCTGTAATGCACCAAAGTGGTGGCTCGGCTAGCTGTATAAGGAGCACCGCCTCCTCCCATCAGTGCAGCTAATCCGCCACCTCGAGCTGCACCCATCATAAAGGTCATTTGAGTTCGAATTTCAACATTGCTTGGGAACGCCTTGACGCTATCCAAATTGGTCTTATAAGAATCAACTGCCATGGCGCCAGGAATTGCACCCTTGACACTAAAATCTTGTGGATCGCCAGTAAAGAACGCAGTCATATCAACCACTACCGACTTATCTGGACCTTTTTCATAAACATCGTAGGCCATCAATATCGACTCAGGAGTGTTCAATTTCACTCCATCGTTAATGCCCTTATCATTGCCAGCAGCTCGTGTGCTCGCATCAAAATCCTTGATAAGAACTTTTTTGTCCTTACGTCCAAATTTCAAAGTCTTTGTACCGGCGGCGGTTCCTGGATAACCAAGTGCCTTGGGAAGTTCAGCAATCTCAGCGGACCAAAGGAAAACTCGTCCAAACTTATCTTCAGGGATTTCAAAGTACACCTTGTCCTCAACACGGTGAACCTTAAAGACTCCATTAGAAGTTTTCAGAGCTGGATTTTTCATCAGCTCGTCATACTTTTTCTGTTCAGGAGTTCTTTTATCCTCCTTTGGAGCCTCCTTTTTCTCCTCTTGTTTCGCACCAGCAGGAGCCGGAGCGACAGGGGGTGCTGATTGAGCAAAGCCGAAACTGGATGAAAGCACTAAGGCCAAAAGAGCAAATCTTTTCATGATTTCTTAATGGGAACTTTACGCCAATAAACACCTAAAAGGTTGCGACTTACCACGATAAATATCAAAATCAAAGCCGAAAAACGGTTTTGACTCAATGACCTTTCGACCAAAACTCTGATTTTTATCCCAAAAGCGTCATAATTGACCCGATGGCAAAAGTGATTCGCATTGGGATGTTAGGCTTCGGCACGGTAGGCACAGGTGCTTATCGAATGCTCGAGGACAATCGAGTTGCAATCACCAAAAAAATTGGACTCCCCTTCGAAGTCGTAAAAATTGGAATCAAAGACCACACCAAAGATCGTGGAATCAACGACTCCCTCTTCACCACCGACCTCAACTCCATCATCGAGGATCCGACCATTGACGTCGTCATGGAACTCATTGGCGGAGTAGACCCCGCTGCTGAGCTAGTCGAAAAGGCTCTAATCAATGGCAAACACGTGGTCACCGCAAACAAAGAATTAATTGCGAAACATGGCTCAAGGCTTGTGCACCTTGCCAAATCAAAAGGACTCGACTTGCACTACGAAGCCGCAGTCGGAGGCGGAATTCCACTCATTCAACCCCTCAAGCACCAACTTGCCGGAAACGATGTCATTCGAATGATGGGCATCCTCAACGGAACCACAAATTACATCCTCACCATGATGGAAGAGGAACAGGCCGATTTCGGTGTAGCTCTCGCCGAGGCACAAGCGAAAGGTTACGCCGAAGCCGACCCCACGAACGATGTTGAAGGAATCGACACCGGGTACAAAATCTCCATCCTCGCCTCCATCGCTGGCGGCAAACAAGTGCCCATCGAAGGCATTTACCGAGAAGGAATTACCAAACTCAGCATCACAGATATTGAATATGCCGATAGCTGGGGCTACAAAATCAAACTCCTCGGAATTTCCGACTTCGTTGGTCCCGACACCGTCAGAGTACGCATCCATCCAACCATGATTAAGTCCAGCCACCCGCTGGCGTCAGTAAACGGCGTCTACAACGCTCTGTGGCTCCACGGAGACTTTGTGGGTGACGTCATGTTCAGTGGACGGGGTGCGGGCTCTGACCCAACTGGCTCTGCCGTCATCGGCGACTTCCTAGATGTAGGTAGAAACATTGCGAACGGTGGCTCAGGGTCAGCCATACCTTACGACTTAGGCATGAACACCGCCAACATGGACGACCTAGAAACTGCCTACTACCTCCGGATGATTGTTGCCGATCAACCCAATACACTCGGTGAAATTGCAATGGTCTTTGGAAAATACGGAATCAGCATCGCCGAAATGCAAATGAAGACCCTTCCATCAAATCAGGGAGAAATCGTCTTTCTCACCCACGAAGCAGTGGAACGCGAATTCCAAAAAGCACTTTCCGAGGTCGCTAAACTACCGTGTATCGTCAAAGTCGCCACCTTCGTCCGAGTAGATGGCTAAACCAGACATGAAAATACTCATCACCAACGACGACGGGATCCATGGCAAAGGGCTAGAAGTCCTGGCGTCAATTGCACGAGAGTTTGGCGAGGTAAAAATCTCCGCTCCCGACCGAGAACGGTCAGCCTGTGGTCATGCGATGACCCTTCGAGATCCCTTGCGAGTTACCCCATCCAATCACCACGGTCTCGAAGCCTACTCAGTCAACGGAGTTCCCGTGGATTGTGTAAACGTTGGGCTCACAGTCGCATTTCCTGACGGATGCGATCTCATTCTCAGCGGCATCAATCACGGCCCCAACCTCGGGTTTGACATCACCTATTCAGGAACCGTCGCAGGCGCGATGGAAGGTGCAATCAACGACATTCCGTCCATCGCCTTTTCACTAGCTACCTTTGTCTACGAAGCGCCTCCCCACTGGGAAACAGCAGAACATTGGATCAGAGAGAATCTTGCTCAGCTACTGGATTTCAAAATCCCCAAACTAAGCTTTCTCAACGTCAACATCCCCTCAATTACGCAAACCGAAATCCGAGGAACCAAAATCTGTGAGATGGGACAAAGAGTCTACAAAGACCGAGTCGAAAGACGAGATGACCCATGGGGCCGCCCCTATTATTGGCAAGGAGGTTCCGTTGTCATGTCCTCACACCAGCCCGGAAC
>JAPLCS010000425.1 GCA_026392145.1 Fimbriimonadales bacterium
ATAAGTGGAAGTTCAAAAATGAGCGTATCTTCTTGTCCGACAGCGAGATCTTTGACAATTTGACCTTGTGGATTAATGACAGCAGTTTTACCTAGACTTCCAACTCTTCCAACCCACCTTTGTGATTCAACGGCTCGCCAACGCGCCGCAGTGAAAAGTCTAGGGATTGCGGAGGTTCCCATGTACCAATCATCAAGGGACATGACGCACAGGAAACCTGCATTTTGTTCCTTGAAATCATTCGATGTTTCATCAAACAAGCTTTCAAAACAAATCATGGGACCCACTGTCATATCTTTATTGAACTTGAGAGTGTATCGTTGCTGTCCAGGTGCTAAGTCTCCAGCAGGTAGTTTGAAGTCTTGAGGATAGGGAATCAATCCACGAAACGGTACATACTCTCCGAATACAACAAGCCGATTTTTATCGGTATGTTGGAATGACTTACCATCCCACAAATATGCTGACTGAAACTTTGGACTGTTGCCTCTCGCAGCTCCAAAAAGAATATTCATATCTTTAGGCAATCCAAAGGATGTTTCTGGACTACTCGCAAAAGCAGCGACAGCTTCTGGAAGTATCAGGATGTCTGCATTTTGTTGCTTTGCCTTCTGAATAAGCCGCTCAACAGTCTGTTTGATTTGAATAGCTGCAAGGGTAGGATCTCCATACGCCATATCGAACCCTAATTGACCGAGTGCAATTCGAACATTCTTAGTGGGGTGAGGTTTAGCAATGGCTTGCTTTATATCTGCATACAACACAATAACCAAGAGACCTGCTCCGATACCAATGATTGGTTTCAAGCTATCTCCACTTTTATGTTCGGCTGATGAACCAATCAACAGGGGTGCCAATATGGTGTTTATACCAATCACTACGGTGGTTGTCAGCAAACTGCCAGGCACGATTGCTGTCCAGATTGGGTAAGTGACCAAACTTTCACCTATCGGTGTAAAAGGAAACGCTAATTGAGGAAGTGCCTGCCTCATAGTTTCAGCGATAAGTAGCGAAACAAAGATCAGCGGATATTGTGTTGATGGAAATCGCTTGATAATCAAGCTACACAATTTGAAAACTGCTCCGTAGGTTGTGCCCCAGATCATACCAACAATTACAATTACTAGGGCACCAATGACCACAGAAGATGTCCACCTTCCCACGAATTGACCAAGCCAATACATGTTGAACCATGAGTGAAACAATCCAAAGACTAAACCGCATCTAAAGGACTTCTTGCTGAATTTTACGTACCAGGCGATAAGCGGTGCGTAGCAAAACAAGCACAGCCAAGCAGTCCAAGGAGATGCATAAAAGTTGAGATGGAGTGCAAGTAATCCAAGACCTATTGCGAGTAACTGGAGAGCACTTAATTTCTCTAATAATTTCCTCATTCGATTCCTTTCAAGTGAGCCACATCATTGTATCTTATAAGCTTGGCGAACCCGTTTCGTTGGCGCTCGAGTTCATTGACGCATGCATTTGAAAACCAAAAACTTCTTGCGAGACTTAAATCTCCGCCGAGTAACTTTGCCAACGCCAACCCTAATGTTCCACCATGGCAAACAATGATAGTGTCTGAATAAAGGGAATCAATGACAGGCTGAATACGATTCCAAACCATTTTCGCAGACTCTCCATCCTCTGGCTGCACTTCATGTCGTGGTACTTGCAATTTTTCTGATAGTGAATCTAATTCTTGACCCACTTCAGCATAAGCTTTCCCTTCAAAGATTCCAAATCCTTGCTCCCTTAAATCATGAGACTCTTGGTGTTGCGAACCAAGTTGATCGGCTATGATGCGAGCTGTTTCCGAAGCCCGAATGAGATCAGAACTTAGAACGTTAAATCTCCCCAAGTTTCTTAAGTGATGTGCAACCGCTACAGCTTGCCTGACGCCCCGCTCGTTAAGCGGAATGTCCGTATGACCTTGTGCTTTCTTTTCTAAATTCCAATCGGTCTCTCCATGTCGCACAAGAAATATTCTCATCGAAGGAACAAGGGTACCAAAGTTAAAAGGAGGTTGAATATTCATTCAACCTCCTTTTGGTTATCTTATGCTGACAAGTCAGACTTAGTCATTTAGGTGTGACATCTGCTCAGCGAGTGATCCTTTCTTTCCTCGCATGAAGGCAAATACCAGGAGTCCGACTGAGACTAGGGTTACTACTACTCTCCACAGAGTGGGTAAGGAACCTTGAACGATAACTCCTGTGACCAAGAGCGCAACAAGATTCATTACCTTGAGAAGAGGGTTGAGAGCTGGACCAGCTGTATCCTTGAACGGATCACCTACGGTGTCACAAACGACAGCTGCTTTGTGAGCATCTGTACCTTTTCCACCGAGGAATCCATCTTCGATAATCTTCTTAGCGTTATCCCACATTCCGCCGGAATTAGCGAGCAGTACGGCCATCAATTGACCACTTGCAATGGCTCCCGCAAGGAATCCACCGAGCGCTTGGGCCCCTCTGAGGTTGTAGGAGACCTCACCAATTTGAACGTTGGTACCTAAGAGACTAAATCCGAATCCAACTGCAATTGGAAGACATATAGCCAGGATGCCAGGGCCTAGAAGTTCACGTTGAGCTGCATGGGTCACAATCTCAACACATTTCGCGTAGTCAGGCTTGACTTCTCCTTTCAGAATGCCAGGATTTTCTCGGAATTGTCTTCGAACTTCGCTAATCAATTCAAAGGCAGATCTGCCAACAGCATTGATTGCAAATGCACTGAACAAGAATGGAGCAGCTGCACCAATAAGGAGTCCAAGGAATATTTCTGGAACATCCAATCTCAATCCGACATCTTGCAAGTGAGATGACTCAATAAACGACTGGAACAATGCAACCGCAGCAACCACCGCAGTAGCAATTGCAAATCCTTTGGTCAGGGCTTTTGTGGTGTTGCCAGCGGCATCTAGTCGCTGAAGTGAAGTTGAACCATATTCATTTTCACTTTCTCCACTCATTTCAAACACTCCTTGAGCGTTATCTGAGATTGGACCGAAGGTATCCATAGCGAGTATGTAACCTGTAGTCATCAACAACCCAAGACCAATGAGCGCCATGCCGTAGAAGGCAAGTACCATTGACCCGAACAGAGCAACAGGGAACAGCCAAAGTGGAACAAGAAGCGCTAACACGATAGCTAGAACCATGAACACACTCGATTCACATCCGTATGCAAATCCCTGAATCAGCATAGGAGCAGGTCCTGCAGAAGCAAGCCCAGCAACTTCTTGCGTTGGTCTCTTGTTCGCACTTACATAGTAGTTAGTAAGGAATTCGATGCCAATTGCCATTAGAATTCCGAAAATAACTGCAAATGCAAATCTCCACCACTCTGCTTTGGCAACTACGACAGCCGATGCAGCATCAATTTGAACACTTTCTGGTTGAAGTGACTGGTTTGTTGGGTCAGCCTTAAGCTTTGCCTCAATTTCAGCCATTTCTTTTGGAGTCTTTCGATAGAATGCATTCAAATCATTGGATGCTGGTGTTACCAACTCTGGACGATCAATTCCGTAGTCATTGACAAGAGCAAACTTGTCATCTTTCTTACTGTAATAAAGCTTCACTTTAACCTTAGTTGCAGGGTCAGGTGTAGCTTCGAATACTCCTTTTTGGGATTTGAATTGTTCTGCTTGAAGAGTAAGAACCTCATCAAGTTGCTTTTCAGTTTGTGGTCCAAACCAACGTGTTTCCTCGTTTGATTGAGGTGGTTGACCATTGGCAGCTGGCATCTGAGTTTTGATCTTGACCTTAATCGCGACCATCTGGTTTTTCTCAGGATTGTATTTCTCAGCAATGGTTTGGAACGGCTCATCGGGTTTCACCATTGACTTCTGAGCTGCATAACCCAATGCTGGAATGGTGAGTTTCTTAAAGTCATCAGCAGTGACTTCTTGATAACCAGAAAGAGGAGTGCCTTCTTTCAATGCTCTTGCAACTGTCGCAGGCGGTGCAACGATAACTCGTGCAATAAGCTCTTCTTCTGGCTTCGTAAGATTGAGTGCCTTAACTTTTGGATGAGCTTTTACATCATCAGCTTTCACAGCACCTTTCTCAATTTTCTTTTCACTGGCGACCTCGTCTCGAGCGTCAATGATGGTCTTAACCATTTTAATCTGACCATACTGGGGCGTGACGATTTCTTGAACTTTCACATCCTTCAACAAGAATGCTGAAAGAATTGCGATACCGACACAACCAACCAGAGCACTGATTCTAAATCCGCCAAGGATAGGCTTGAGTGGGTCCGCTTCTAAATCATCACTGCCTTTAACAGTTTGAATACCAATAATTGAAGCGACAATACCGAGACCACATGCAGCAAGTGCAAAAACAATCAGTTTAGGCCAGGTTGAGGCGTCTAGGACTGCAGAAGAAGCGGCTCCAAGTACGATGGTTGCTACGAGCATTACTTCAAAGCTCTCAAAAACGTCTGCCGCCATTCCAGCACAATCACCAACGTTGTCTCCAACATTGTCAGCAATAGTTGCCGGATTCATTGGAGAATCTTCAGGAATCGATTGTTCTACTTTTCCAACGAGGTCTGCTCCAACATCTGCAGCTTTGGTGAAAATTCCACCGCCAACTCGCATGAAGAGAGCTGCAAGTGATCCTCCGAAACCATAACCAACGAGCAGCACTGTTGCGATGGAAGGGAAAGCAAGAAGAATCAAGGCTGAGAAGGTTAAGCCGACACCAACGGTCACAAGTCCAGCCACTGCACCTGCACGGAATGCATTTTCAAGCGCCTTTTTGCTACTTGTGAGTGCAGCCGCAGCAACTCGTGCATTTGCATTCACTGCCATCATCATTCCAGCAAATCCAGAACCATAGGAACTTACAACTCCAAGAATAAATGAAGCTGATACTAATACCGAATTTGCTTTGAGACCACCCCAATAGAGTCCAGCGAGACAAACTGCCAGAATTCCAATGAATGGAATCATCATCCTTATATGTTGACGCAGATAAGCACGTGCGCCATCTTCGATAGCTTGCTGAACACTCTGCATGCCTTCTGAGCCACGGTCTTCTTTAAGAACGCTTGCTCGAATTGAGAACGCAACACCGATACCGACAGCGCCCAAAATAGCTGAGATGATAAGGACTAAATTGTCCTGTGAACTGAATGAGAGTGACACTCCTTCGCCTTCTGCAGCGAAGGCTGATGACACTACGGCAAAAAGGAATACTGACATTCCCGCAAGCCGGATGAGTGCGGCTTGCGTAGCCGCGACGAGCTGATTTGACTTCATGAGTTTAGAGCTCCCTGAAATCGAACGCTTCCGTGCTCAAGCACTTGGCCGCTGACCTGGAATCCGAAATATTTTACCTTGAATGATATATCGTAGATTTCATTATCGTAAAATAGTTTTGAACCTATGCCGATTTACGAATATGAGCCCATCGACCGTGACTGCTTAATTTGTGAGAATCGCCTTGAGTTGCTTCAATCTATCAATGGTGACACTAAGACCTTGTGTCCGTACTGTGGAATGGACATCAAAAGGATCGTCAGCAAGGCGGCATTCAAAATGGAAAAACCAACAGACGCTGATAGAGCGGCTGCAAAAGGTTTCACCACGTATAAGAGGTCTGAGAAAGGTGTATGGGAAAAACAGGCTGGAGAGGGTGCTGACTTCTTAGTAGGTGCTCAAGAAGATATCGCTAAAATAGAAGCAGAGAAACAGGCACCGGCGAAGGTTCTAGATTTAGATAAAGCAGATTGAAATTATTTAAGTTAGACTCAAGAGTCGAAATTCTAGTTTTCTGAAATTCCAATGGATTCTTCAAAGCCACTCATAATATTCATCATGTGGATCATTTGAGCCGCACCGAGTTTCCCTTCAATGTCTCCGATTACATGAATACTCAAGATACTGTGAGGGTGTCCCTCTGTAATTTCTAATCGATACGCGGCGAATGGTTGCCTTTGAACGAGATTGGCAGACCATTCCGATTCTGTAAATTCTCGAACAAAAAATGATTTTGAGTACCTTTCGGCGTAGATTTCGTCTATCTCGTCCAAGCTATCAGGCGTATTGATTTTTACCAAGGCATAGATACCGAGCACCGAACCGAGGTCATGATTTTCACATTGTAAGGTAACTCCCTCATTCCAATGAACCGTTGTCAGCGCCTGCAAGATTTCCTCTTCAGAAGCATCGAAGTTTAGGATAATGGCTGGATCCTCTATTACAAGTCCTGCTTCGATAATTGGCCCGAGGGCTATTAAAGCAAGAGTCCCGGCAGAGGAAGGTACCCATGCATGTTGTGCACAAACCAAAGGATTATTGTCCATGAGTTCGGGCAGTCCTCCTACCAAGGGAAGCACTTTCTGTTCTTGCTGAACGGATATGCTCCTGTTCTCTCCAAAGGTCAACGAGTCTCCAACTCCGTCACTGAGATTAAGATACGGGTGATTTTTCAGAGCTGAAAGGAGAGAAATGCTGCCAGTTGATGCATTCATTTTATCGCAACCTTGTAATCGTGAATTTCATCTCACTGGTAGCTTCTTTCTTTGACTTTGGATCAGGCAGTGAAAGAAGCATTTTAATATTAGATGATTCCATTTGACCATCTTTAAGGCGAATGAAATATGATCCACCACCCACCATCTTGTACTGCCCACTTACATTAATCTTCATGGTAATTTCAGCAATTCCATTCTTAATGCCTTTGAAGGTGTAGTCCGCTCTCACTGGGATTCCTTGACCAATTTCAGTATCTCCGTTCCAAGTTTGACCCAGTTTAATAATTTGTTCTGGTAAGCTGAAGCTTCCCGCAAAACCTGGAATTCCTCCCTTGATTGGCTTATTGAAAGTGTCAATCTACAAAGTTGAATTTGAGCCTTGGAGGCTCCCGTGGAAATATCAACCACCGCCGTACCGTTTTTCTTAACGTCAACCACTTTTGAAGTAATCACAAACGAATCTGTTGTAGCTTTGTTGCCATTTGTACCCAAGGAGATCGAAACGAGTTGGCGAATAACGGAACCTTTAGTATGCTTAGCCCGGAACTGATACCAGCCCTTCTGTTGGGTTACTTGAGAATAAGTAGTTACTACAATCCAGAGCGGGGAAAGTATGACACTAAGGCATCGGAATATCTTCATGATTTTCAGTTCGTCAACGCAGTCTTCGGATCCAAGTAGGGATAACCAAATTGGTCTGCAATAGCTTTGTAGGTCACATTTCCATTGATAACATTTAATCCCTTTAGAAAGCCTGCATCATCGCTTAGTGCCTGTAGTTTGTTCTGCGCTAGTTTGGTTACGTACGGAAGGGTCGCATTTGTCAGGGCATACGTAGAGGTGTTCGCTACAGCACCAGGCATGTTAGCTACACAGTAGTGCACGATTCCATCGACATTAAATACCGGATCCCTGTGAGTAGTTGGGTGAGTCGTCTCAAAGCATCCACCTTGATCAACCGAAACATCAACCATTACTGAACCTGGCTTCATCAGCTTAAGCATTTCCCTGGTAACGATAGTGGGAGCTTTCGTACCGGGAATATAGACTGCACCAATCAGCAAATCCACTTCGGGGAGAATTTTTCGTATCGTGCCAGGGTTCGAGGCAAGAGTGATTACGTTCTTAGGGAAAACATCATCAATGTATCGTAGTCTATCGAGATTGACATCTAACACGTATACTTGCGCACCGTAACCAGAAGCTATTTTCAGTGCATTCATACCAACAACTCCAGCACCAATAATCGCCACAGTTGCAGGTCTCGTACCTGGTACCCCACTTAGCAGAATGCCTCGACCTCCCATGGGCTTTTCTAGGTACTTGGCTCCCTCTTGAATGCTAATACGGCCTGCTACCTCGCTCATTGGAGTAAGTAATGGGAGACCCCCTGTACTCGATTGTACGGTTTCACGGTGAGATTTTGGTCAGCCGCAAAGTGAAAATAGGTGAAGAGAGTCTGTCCTCTCTTGATTTTTGAATACTCGGTTAATTGCGGTTCTTTAACCTTAACAATCATCTCCGATCTTGACCACACAGTATCGCAGTCAACAATTTCTGCTCCAGCTTCAATGTATTCAGAATCTGGTATGTGAGTACCTTCTCCAGCACCTTTTTCAACTAGCACCTCATGGCCAAGGGTCTCAAGGGCTCTGACACCGTCTGGGGTCATTGCCACGCGATACTCGTCGGCTTTGACTTCGCGGGGAACTCCAATAATCATTATCTAAAGTTTACCGTTTACACATTCACTAATATTGGAGATGCTGTGTACCTAGAATGTTAGAGCGAACCTTGAGGACGCTTGTATACTCAGTACTGAGATGATTTCACTTGTACTCGCTATGGTTTCACAGGTGACATTGGAATCATCACAGCTTCGAAAGATACTTCCTAACAATTCAAATTACTTTTTGGAAAAGAGAAAGTCTTCCTATACAAGCGTTCAACTAATACTGAGCTCAAAAGGAATACCCTCCTCTATTGATGCTCCTGGTTACAGACACCTCATAGAGCATGTTGTTGTCAGGTCAAAGTCTGGTCATGATGAAGAATTAGAGACCAAGGGTGCTTTGTTAAAGGCAGCAACTGACAGAGATTGGATGAGATTTGAATGGAGGGCTCCAAATGAAGAGATTTGGATGGCGTTAGAAGGTGTCCAATCTTTTCTGCAATTTAACATATTCGAACCTGAAGTTTTAGCCAGAGAGTCAAAAATAATTGGATTGGAATCAAGAGATCAACATGAGGTAACTCTGGCGGTTGAAGATTTGTGGGAATCATTCTTCGGACGAAGTGGAATCGCTACGATGGGCGATGGAAATGTTCTGTCTAAAGTTAAACCAGATGAGTTAGGACTGCTTTGGAAGTCCTTAACTCTGTCACAACGGGTTACGATTTCGGTAAGTGGTGACATTGACAGTAAGTCAGTAGAAGAAAAAGTGAGGGCGATTCTGTCCAATCTTCCAAGTGGCAAGACGAGTAGCAACGCCTATAATTGGGATCAGCGTCAGTTACAACTTGAAATTGCTTCCAATGATAACAAAATTGGAGTAATTCCGGTGGGACCAATAAACTTGAAACGCACTGTAGCAGCATTAGTTGCGGGTCTTGGAATGTCCTCCAAATTAAGAAGTCCCGTTTTTGAATATCAGCCATCAATGCGAGGTGGAATTATAGTGTTCTATTCAAAGGAAATG
>JAPLCS010000247.1 GCA_026392145.1 Fimbriimonadales bacterium
CCGCCCCGAGCTAGCAAACCACTTTTGAGCACTTAGTTTGGTAGTGATAGGTTTCAAAACTAGATATGGAATACAAAGGCTCATCGCCGTCCGAACTTCCCCGATCTTGACTTCAAAGAGAATAACGAGCACTACGTCGTTAGGTGGCGCAACACTTACGAACTGCGAACTAGTCTCAATTCCGTCAATATTGGGCGAAACAACAACCACTTGCTCCCACGCTTGTTTGAGAGCACCGAGCATTCGCTCCATGATTGATCTGACAAGTGGTCGCTCGATGTCAGTGATAACGTTACGATCAATCGGTCTGCCAGGCCCACCCAACATCTTGTCAATCAAAGTGAAAACAAGACTGTTTTCCATTTCGCAAACAATTTGGCCTGAAAGCGGTGGAAGGGAAACAATCCCAAAGCTTGAAGACGTAATTGATCTCAAGTACTCGTCATAAGGAATCTGTTCCATCGAAATCATTTCGATGTTGATTTGAGAACGGGTCGAAGCAGAGAGAGCAGAACTTGCAGCGCGAGCGAACGTATCATGCAACATGCTAAGAGTTCTAAGCTGATCTTTGCTCAATTTGTCTGGTCGGCGGAAGTCATAAGGCTCATAGTTAATGTTCATGGCCCGCTGAACAGCTTTGGAACCATGACTCGGCGCTCCCTTCCCTTTAGCAGGCTTAGAACCACCAACCCCACCACCGCCATTGGCATTAGCATCTGCATTAAGCGTGCTTAAAAGTGCTTCTATTTCTGCCTGTGAGAGGATGTCTGACACTGCTAAATTTCCTTTGATGAGCTGGGCTCACAAGAAAAATCGGTAGATTTACCAGGTTCTAGAGGGTGGAAATGAAAAAACCTCAAGAATTACTTGAGGTTTTGACGATTCTGGAAACTACCTATCATTGAGTGGCGAGCGTCTTAAAGAAAACTTTGAGGATTGGTCCCTCTGCCGAATCCCATCCTTCTGGAATTTCCTCTTCTGCAGCCGCAGCTTCTTCAGCTTCTTCTTCAGGAGTCAACTTCTTCTTTTTCTTCTTGGTTGTTTCTTTCTTCGATGGCTCTTCATGCGAATACTCATGAAGAGCTTTGTTAATTTCAGTAGCAATCTTTCGCTTCAGCTTGGTGATTTGAAGATCAGTTACTACGTCTCGTGGACTCGTTGACTTGAGAATCCTAATTATAATGTCACTCAACTGAGCATCATGAGCTTTCAAATCTTCGGCAACAAATCCCTCTTTCGGAAGAAGAGCGACCTTAGCTCGAATATAGGTCTGACCATCTGCCATGTTGACAATGAATTCATCAGGCAAAAGAACTTCAACTTTTCCGAGTGCAATTTCAGGTTCCTTTTTAGCATCCTTCTTGCCCTTAGTCATAAAGAAACCACCACCACCTAATACTGCCACCAGGGCAATAATAATGGGTAGCTTCCCGCCTTTCTTCTTTGGTGCGTCGTCTGACATAGTACAATTGTCGGAATTTGTAATGCTAAACCTCACTACCGGAGAACGAATTCTCTAAGCAACACGCTCCAAATTAGAAGGCTGTATAACGCTTACGCAATCGCTCAGTCATCCAGAGTGCCACTTCTTCAATATCGGCAAGAGGCTTTCCAGAAGCAGGGTCCGTCCACTGATAATGCGCGGGACCAAATTCAGGATCAAAAGTAAATGGACTCCCAGTACCCTTACGATGAGTAGCGACTTTATCCCACATCGCTTCAAACTTAGGCACATAACCATTCCACATCGGAACCCGGGGATCTGGCACCTGTGGACCTTCCTCAAAACCAACCCTTGCATGAATATGCCTGGTTCTTTGAAACACAATTTCCATCTGCTTGGCAAATCCACCCAGCATGGATTCGGTGACACAAGTCCAATGCGAATAGTCTCCTGCTAAATACAATTGAGGAAGGTCAGTCAAATATTGAACAGTACTCATCGGCTCAAACAAAAGGCGCCCGCGATGCGTTTCAAAATTCACAGGAAACGGCACCTGCTTAGTTGCTTCTACCAACTTTCCTAAGTGATCCAATCCCTGCTGATAGGTCATCCAAGGTCGCCCAGCATGAATAGTGCACCCCACCGCATTACAATCGTAAGCCTCACCTAACCCTCGCTTAAAAGCCCCGAGGTCATCGCCAGGCACCATAGCCATGTACTTCAAGCCCACTTTGTCAATAACTGGACGCATCTCAACGTGTGTAGTCACCCAATCCTCAAACCCGTCATACCCCTGAGACTTCACCCTTCTCAGGCGATCTTCAAGGGTTCCACCCATGCCCCACAGTGTCTTGTATGCCTCAACTTTCATGGCGAGATGTTACCGAAAATTGCACTTTGGGTATACTCTCCTTTTGCGCCCAGCCGATGCTTCCTCTGGCACGGGTGAAAGACTTTAACTGGAGAATTCCATGCCAAAGAAAATTACCGGAAACATCAAGCTTAACATTCCGGCGGGGAAAGGTACCCCGTCACCTCCTGTTGGACCTGCGCTCGGTCAAGCAGGTATCAACATGATGGAGTTCTTGAAGAAATTCAATGAGCAAACAGCCCCGCAAATGGGTTTCGTACTTCCTGTTGAAATCACTGTCTACGAAGACCGTTCATACTCGTTCGTGGTCAAGCAACCCCTTGCAACTGACCTCATCAAACGAGCAGCCGGCATCACCACAGGTGCTGCAAATCCTAAGACCGATAAGGCAGGTCAAATCACAACCGAGAAACTTAGAGAAGTTGCCAAACTCAAAATGGCAGACTTGAACACCGACAACGAAGAAATGGCAATGAGAATTATTGCTGGCTCAGCTCGTTCGATGGGTGTCAAAGTCGTTGACTAAGTAAGCAACCACATCCAAGCCCTCATTGGAGCGATTCAGAAGAAGTGCTCAGTGGGGGCTTTTTGACGTCATCATACCGCTTTCGATTCACAAAATCGTTGCCGACAAAATCGCCGTCATCGGCGTAGAAAACTACATCCCATGCTCAAGATTACGAACCTTCATGCGCGCGTCGAGGAAAAAGAAATCCTCAAAGGCATAAACCTAATTATCAATCCAGGCGAAGTCCACGCAATCATGGGTCCTAATGGATCTGGTAAGTCCACCCTCGCGAGCATTCTGGCCGGTCGCAGTGACTATGAAGTCACCGAAGGCAGCGTTGAGTTCCTTGGAAAAGAGTTGTTAGAACTTGACCCAGAGGAAAGAGCAGCTGAAGGGCTTTTCCTTGCCTTCCAGTATCCAGTCGAAATACCAGGCGTAACCAATACCTATTTCCTTCGCTCGGCGGTCAATTCAATACGCAAATACCATGGCCAAGACGATATTTCCGCAAAGGACTTCCTAGCCCTTGTCAAAGAAAAGGCCAATATGATGGAACTCGATGCCACCATGCTTTCAAGGTCAGTGAATGAAAGTTTTAGCGGAGGAGAGAAGAAGAGAAACGAAATCTTCCAAATGGCAGTACTCGATCCAAAGATGTGTGTACTAGACGAAACTGATTCAGGACTCGATATTGATGCCCTAAAGATAGTCGCGAATGGCGTGAACGCTCTCAGAGGTCCCGACCGATCGCACCTAGTGATCACCCACTACCAGCGACTCCTAGACTACATCGTTCCTGATTTTGTTCACGTGCTCATAGAAGGTCGTATCGTAAAGTCCGGCGGAAAAGAATTGGCACTTGAACTTGAAGAAAAAGGCTACGACTTCATCAAAGAGGAACTGCTAGCAGGCGCATAATGGCTGTCCATACACCTCCCCAAACAGACCAGTTTGTCGAACTTCAAGCAAACTCAAAAGCACTGCTCGAAGGTATCAGCCCCTCTTATTTTTCCGAACTTCGAGAAGCTGCAATCCGGGAATACACCGAGTTTGGCCTTCCCACAGTTCGCGATGAGGAGTTCAAATATCTCCCCCTTCATGTCCTGAGAGAAGGTAAGTACCGTTTCGGATTTGGAGCCCACTTTGAAAGGTCTCAACTCTCAACTCTTACCCTCGCCGATACTGATGCTTTCTCCTTTGTATTCGTAAACGGTCAATTTGCACCTGAAGCTTCCTCATTCGAAAATCTTCCAGATGGGCTCGAGGTTAGCACCTTCGAAGATGCTGACCCAGCAGTTCTGACTCAGCATTTGAGTAAAATTGCCTCTCTAAAAGGCAGACTCGGAAGCACAAACGACGAGCGGTTCGTGGCTCTTAATACAGCTTTCCTTGGCGAAGGACTAGTAATCCAAGTCTCAAAAAATAAAACTATCGAACGCCCGATTCACATCCTAAATGTTGTGTCTTCCGATGACGCAGAATTTGTAGCTCCACGACTGCTCATCACCGTAGGCGAAAATGCAGAAGCGACCGTCATCGAGTCGTTTGAGACTTCAACGGGAAGAGCATTCACTTGTCCTGTAACCGAAATCAGACTCGAAAAATCAGCAAGGCTAGAGCACATTAAATTCCAAAATGAATCATTGGATTCGGTGCACATTGCTAATATTGCAGTTCACCAAGAGGAGCAATCTGTTTTCACTTCCACGAACGTGAATTTTGGTGGTCACTCCGCCCGCAATGACATCAACGTTTGGCTAAACGGTGAGTACACCGAAACCTGGTTGAACGGTGCAAATGTCGCCACAGGTACACAGGTGATTGACAACCACACCCGTCTTGACCACGCAATGCCCAATTGCCAATCGTTTGAAGTCTACAAAACCATCCTCAAAGATCAATCAGAGGGTGTCTTTAACGGAAAAATCTTCGTCTACGAAGATGCTCAAAAGACGGACGCGAAGCAAACCAACCAAGCCATCTTGCTTTCACCTACGGCAACGATGAACACCAAGCCTCAGTTGGAAATTTTTGCGGATGACGTCAAGTGCACCCACGGCGCCACCATTGGTCAATTGCGAGAAGATGCCATGTTTTATTTGCGAGCAAGAGGTATCGAAAAATCTAAGGCCGAGGCACTGCTCGTCTATGCATTCGCAGCAGAAGTCATTGAGAAAATCGGACCGCACGACGTCCGTGCTTCACTAGAAGCCGCTCTCTTTACAAAACTAGCATAAACGCTAGGCAGGAACTTTCTGTCATCAGTTCCATACTTAAATGATGAGAAAGGTCCTGCTCGGAGCCTCGTTGCTGGCTGTAGCATCATCCTCCTTTGCAATCACACCTGGAGACAGCTCGGATACTAACACTTCTGACTTCCGATTTGTTGGTACCGTTAATGGTGCTTCAGGGGTTCTCATAGGAAGCAATTGGGTGCTTACTGCTAAGCATGTCGGTGCAGGAACATTTACCCTGCCTGGAATCGGAACCTTTGCACAAGTCGGTGCGGCAATTGACCACCCAACCGATGACCTAACGCTTTTCAGAATTGACTCAAACCTCTCCGATTACGCCACCATCGATGTATCCGGCACATCCCTCGGTTCACTCATCACTATGGTGGGCTTTGGAAGTTCAGGCTCATTAAACGCAAATGCCGACGGATATGACATCAATCTTGCATCGGGAATACGTCGCAAAGCAACCGGATTAATTGAAGGGACGGCGTTTATTGATTCACCTGGCATAAGGGCGTATTCACTCGTGGCTCCCCTCCGTCAAAACGGCCAGGGAGCAATCGCAGGTGGAGATTCAGGTGGGGGATGGTTCACAGATTCAAACCGACTGGTCGGAATCAATTCATGGATTGGTACATTTGGTAACTTCAATGATAACTACCGCTTTAGTTCAGATAGCGAAAACTTCTTTGCCTCCGGTGCGGTTGACCTCTCGAAATACAAATCTTGGTTCCAAGAAAACAATGTTGCGGTGGTGCCTGAGCCATCTACAATGACCTGTTTCGCCATGGCCAGTTTGGTCCTGGTTCGAAGAAAATTTAAGCTTCAATCAAAAAAGTAAAATAATCGGTACTTTAACATAACAACCCAGATTCACTTAATGGATAATTTAGGTTACGAAGGTCACCTTATGGGGACAAATTCGTATCCGACATGAGCAGATTTTAAAAGTCAATCTGCAATTCAAACCTCAAAAGCCACTCAACCTAATTTTGACTCAGATGTCAAAGCCGTAATAGAAAAGTATTGTGTCAGTTGCCACAGTGACTCAGTGCCTCCTGGCGGTGTAGCCCTCAAAAAAGGTCTCTCTGCAGGTGACGTCCAAAAGAACTCTGGGACATGGCAACGTATCGCAAAAAATGTGGCGATGAAGCACATGCCACCAGAAGGCTCTCCAGCACCCAGCCAAGATCAAAGAATCAAGTTTGTGAACTGGATTGATGGAGCCCTAGTCCAAGACTGCAAACTAGCAGATCCAGGCAGAGTGACCCTCCGAAGACTAAATCGAGAGGAGTATAACAATACGGTTCGCGACTTACTTGGAGTAACCATTCGGCCTGCCGATGACTTTCCTTCAGATGATGTAGGGTACGGATTCGACAACATCGGTGACGTGCTTTCAATGTCACCACTGCTCATGGAAAAGTACCTTGCCGCATCTGACAAGGTGATGAAAGATGCCATTCGAGCATCTCGCTCAAAAACAACTCAAATAGACGGATCCTTATTAAAAATCACAGGGTCAGCCAATGCACGCGAAGGCTGGCTCGAAATGTTCAGTGTTGCAACCGGGACGGCAAAGTTCACGGTGAAATCGCCGGGCTGGTACAAAATTCGAGTTATCGCTGGCGAACAACATGCCGGCCCTGAATTCGCAAAAATGGACTTGAAAGTCAACCAAGACAAAGTCACAGAATTTGATATTAAAGCGCCATTTGCTAAGCCTGAAGCCTACGAATATCGCTTAAAGCTCACACCCGGTGAGTGGAATATTGGCGGCACCTTCACGAACGACTACTACGCAGACAAGAAAGATAGGAACATGGCTATCTTTTCTATCAGCCTCAGTGGACCACTCGAGGATAACCCAATTCGCACTGAATTCCAAAAAACTTACATCCCCACTATTCCGCCCAAAGAACAGTGGGAAAGTGAAGCCAGGAAACAACTCAATAGCTTTGCCGACCGAGCGTATCGCCGCCCAAAAGAAGAATTAGATAGGCTAATGAATGTCTTCTCCTTTGGAGCACAGTCAGGCGAAGGATATGAAAAAGCTTTCCAGGTTGCTTGTCAAGCGGTGTTATGTAATCCCAATTTCTTGTATCGAGTTGAACTAGATTCAGCAAACATTAAGTCCCGAACACTTACCCCCTACGAAACAGCCTCTCGCCTTAGTTACTTCCTATGGAGTTCAACACCAGACCAAACACTTCTGGACTTGGCAAAAAACGGGGAATTATCAAATCCAGAAATTGTAGCCGCTCAAGTTCAAAGGATGCTTGAAGACCCAAAATCTGATGCTCTGGTGCAAAACTTCGGACTCCAATGGCTTCAACTTAGGAAACTTCCCTACTTTGAGCCTGACAAAAAAATGTTCCCTGAATACTCGGCCGATTTAGTCGATGACATGATTCAAGAAACCTCTCTTTATATCAAGAATATCTTGAGAGAAAACCGCCCCATCTCAGAGTTCATCGATAGCAAGTACACCTTCCTCAACGAAAATCTGGCAAAACATTATGGAATTGCAGGCATTGCTGGAACAGATTTCAGAAAGGTATCTACCGTTGGAACTGGTCGAGGCGGCGTCCTTACCCAAGCCGCAATTCTTACCGTGACTTCTAACCCAACCAGAACTTCGCCCACCAAACGAGGCAGATGGGTTCTAGAACAGATACTAGGTTCTCCTCCTCCTCCTCCTCCCCCAGGTGTCGGAGATCTTCAAGATGAAAAGAAATTCACTGCGAGCATGACTCTCAGACAGCGTTTGGAAGAGCATCGCAAAAATCCATCCTGTGCAACTTGTCACTCAAGAATGGATGCCATTGGCTTTGGATTTGAAAACTTCGATACCGTGGGTAAATGGAGAGTACAAGATGCCGGAACCAAAGTGGACTCATCTGCCACCCTTCCCGGCGGTCGAAAATTCACGGGTGCAGTAGAACTAAAATCCATCCTGCTTGAAAACAAAAAAGAATTTGCAAGAAATTTTGCCGAAAAGTTAATGACCTTTGCTCTAGGGCGTGGCATCTACGAATCGGACAAGTGCTTTATCGACGAAATCGTCAAAAAAGCCTCAGCCAGTGACTACAAGTTTCATTCAATGGTTCAAGGTGTCGTTGCCAGCGAACCATTCCGAAAGCGAACCCTAGAGGGGACCAACCCATGAGCCAAAACCAAATAGATCGTCGTACTCTACTGAAGGGACTTGGAACCCTGATGGCATTGCCAATGCTCGAAGCAATGCGCCCACTGGCTTATGCGAGTGGTTCAGGTGCGATTTCAGCGGTGCCAACCCGCATGGCGTTTCTGTTTGTTCCCAATGGCATCGACATTCCTAACTGGACACCCTCGGCCGCGGGTGAATTGAGCTTAACCCCAATTTTAGAGCCTCTTAGGGGATTGGAAAAAGATTTTTCCATCATGACTGGTCTGGCGCAAAATAACGCGAGCGCACTCGGAGACGGTCCAGGGGACCATGCTCGCTCCACTGCTGCATGGCTTACCGGTGTTCACGCCAAAAAGACGTCAGGAGCAGATATACGAAAC
>JAPLCS010000101.1:0-1214 GCA_026392145.1 Fimbriimonadales bacterium
GGGGCTGGGGCTCTTGGGATGGGAGTATTGGGGGAGTTTGTGTTGGTGGATTAGATGCTGTGGCAATCTTTGCCGCTTCTGTGATATCTGGGTGGCGGCGATGGATGGGAAGGGGATGGCGGTTTGTATGAGCCGTCGGATTTGTATTGACCTGTACCGCGCGATTGTGGAGCTTCGGCCGGAGTGGGATAGCCAGGACGATGCGGAAGGGGCGGTGAAGATTATCATGACCGGCTCGGCGAGTGACCCTGAAGAGAGGCAGGACCATATACGGAGTAAGGCACGGCGAGAGGAGATTGCGTTGCGGTTTAAGAACCCGAGCGATCCTTTGAAATTGGTGATTGTGCGGGATATGTGGCTGACGGGATTTGATGCTCCTTGTATGCACACGATGTACATTGACAAGCCGATGAAAGGGCATGGATTGATGCAGGCGATTGCTCGGGTGAACCGTGTGTTTAAGGATAAGCCGGGGGGGTTGGTGGTGGATTACCTGGGGCTTGCGGACCAGGACAGGCGACGGTGGACCAGAGCGAGGCGGTGGCTTTGGCGATTAAATATTATGAGATTTGCTGCGACATGTTCCATGGGTTTGATCGGACGAAGTGGATGGGGACGCCGACGGAGCGGCTTTCTTTGTTGCCGTTTGCGCAAGAGTTTATTTTGAAGGTGCCGGATGGCAAGAAGCGGTTTTCGGAAGCGGTGTCGAATTTGTCGAAGGCGTTTGCGCTGGCGGTTCCGCACGAGGAGACGACCAAGATTCGGGATGATGTTGGGTTCTTTCAGGCGGTGAAAGCGGTGCTGACGAAGAACGTGGTGGACGGGAAGAAGACCCAAAGCGAGATTGAGCATGCGATACGGCAGATTGTGGCGGGGGCGATTGCTTCGGATGAGGTGATTGATATTTTTGCGGCGGCGGGTTTGAAGAAGCCGGATATTTCGATTTTGTCGGATGACTTTTTGGTGGAAGTTCGTAATTTGCCGCAGAAGAATTTGGCGGTGGAGATGCTCCAGAAGTTGTTGCAGGGGGAAGTGAAAGCACGGAGTAAGTCGAATGCGGTGCAGGCGAGGGTGTTTTCGGAGTTGTTGGAGCAGTCGATTCGGAAGTATCAGAATCGGGCGATTGAGACGGCTCAGATTATTGAGGAGTTGATTCAGCTTGCGAAGGAGATGCGCGAGGCGGACAAGCGCGGCGAGGAGTTGGGGCTGAGCAG
>JAPLCS010000101.1:1259-16888 GCA_026392145.1 Fimbriimonadales bacterium
GCGCGGTTAAGATTTTGGGGGATGCGCAGTTGCGGAGTATTGCTCAGGAGCTGGTTCAGGCGGTGAAGAACAATGTTACGATTGATTGGACTCAGCGGGAAAATGTGAAGGCGAACTTGCGGGTGATTATCAAGCGCATTTTGAGGAAACACGGGTATCCGCCTGATAATCAGTTGAAGGCGACGGAAACGGTGTTGGAACAGGCTCAGTTGTTGTCGGCGGCTTGGGCCGGCTAGTTGTTTAATTTTTCGTGCGGTTTGGTGCGGTTTTAGAGATTATTGTTGTTGAGCTAGTGGGCAGACTTTGACCACTCTTAGCAATTTAATGCTTTCGGACGTTAAGGGGTTGCGCAAACTACTACCAAAAAAGTAGTATCACGCTCCATGAACGAAATCGTATGTCCTCATTGCGGAAAAGCTTTTAAGATTGATGAAGCGGGTTATGCCGATATTTTGAAGCAAGTTCGAGATGCTGAGTTTGATAAAACGTTGAAAGAGCATCTTGATATTGCGAAGCGAGAAAAGGAAGATGCGGTCAAGATTGCGCAAGTTACCTTGGAGAAAGAACTGGCTGGAACGGTGACCGAAAAGGTTACCGAAATTGAACGATTGAAAGCCGCTTTGCAGGTAGTTGAGTCTGAAAAGAAGCGAGCGGAAGCGGATAAGGCGACGGCGGTTGAGTTGGCGGTGAGCAGCAAGAACTCGGAAATTCAACAACTTACGGCTCGACTGAGTCAGGAAGCACTTGCTACCGAACTCGCGGTCAAGAATGCCGTTCATGAAATTGAACGAGAGCGAGATAGCCTGAAAGCGGGGCTGGAGCAGGCGAAATTAGCGAAAGAAATCTCGGAAAAGTCGATGAAAGAGACTCATGAGATTGAGAAGCGATTGCTGACCGATGAGATTAAGCGAGTGACGGAATTTAAGGCGGGACTCTCTACCAAGATGGTGGGAGAAAGTTTGGAGCAGTATTGCGAGAATGAGTTTAATAAGTTGCGCTCTACTGCTTTTCAGACGGCGAGTTTTGAAAAGGATAATGATGCTAGAACGGGTAGTAAAGGCGACTTTATTTTTAAGGATCGCGCCGCCGATAGGGTTGAAATTGTTTCGATTATGTTCGAGATGAAAAATGAGAGCGACGGCACCTCGGCGACCACCAAAAAGAAAAATGTGGACTTTTTGAGGGAGTTAGATAAAGACCGAAACGAGAAGAAATGCGAATATGCGGTCTTGGTTTCCATGCTTGAGTCGGAGAGTGAGCTGTATAACAGTGGGATTGTTGATGTTTCGCATCTTTATCCCAAGATGTATGTGGTTCGGCCTCAGTTTTTCATTCCGATGATTTCTTTGTTGAGGAATGCGGCGATGAATTCGGTGCAGTACAAGTCTGAGCTGGCGGTGATAAAGTCACAAAATATTGATGTCACCACGTTTGAGGAGAATCTGGAAGAGTTTAAGAGCAAGTTCAGTCGCAACTATGAGTTGGCCTCGTCGAAGTTTGCAAAAGCGATTGAAGAGATTGATAAGTCCATTCTTCATTTGCAAAAAACGAAAGATGAATTGCTAGGGACCGATAAGAATTTGCGGTTGGCCAATGAGAAGGCTCAGGACATCACGGTGAAGAAATTGATTTGCGGCTTGCCAACGACAAGGCTCAGGACATTACGGTGAAGAAATTGACGCGTAATAACCCCACGATGGCGGCGAAGTTTGCAGAGTTGCCTGCTCGATCTGAGAACGAGTCCTAGTTGTTGGCTTGTTGAGGCCGGTTATTCGGTGACTCGGCTGATGAAGTTGGCTGCGGTGGAGAGGTGATGTTCACGCTTGGCGGGGGGCATTTTGGCGAGGGCGTGGAGCATCATGGACATGCGTTGATTGGTGGCGAAAAGGGGCTCGTTTTTGTGGATGAAGTTCCAGTACAGCGCGTCCCAGATTTCGCACCAATCGCCTTTTTTGTGGTCCGACATTTTGAGGATGTAGGCTGAGCCTGAGATGTAGGGTTTGGTGGCAAACATGCCTCCGTCGGCGAATTGGCTCATGCCGATCACGTTCGGAAGCATCACCCAGTCGGCGGAATCGATGAAGTTTTCCATGAACCACCGGTAGGATTCGGCGGGGTCGATTTCGCACATGAGCATGGTCGCTCCGACGACCATGAGCCTTTCAATGTGGTGTGCATAAGCGTATTGTTGGGTGCGTTGGATGACAAGGTCGACGGGAGGGAGTCCGGTGGTGCCGTTCCACCAACACGGTTTGAGCTTGCGGTGGTGGTTGAGTCGATTGGGAAGTTGGGCGGGAGTGATGTGGTGTTGCCGGTATTCGGTGTTCATCCAGTAGATGAACTCTCGCCAGCCGATAATTTGGCGGATGAAGCCTTCGAGTGAATTGATGGGGGCGGTGGCTTCACACTTGAGGGCCTGGGAGATGACCTCTTGGGGGGTGAGGAGCCCGATGTTGAGCATGGGCGTGAGGAGTGAGTGGAAGAGGGTGCGTTCTCGATGGGGAATGGCGTCTTCGTAGTCGCCGAAAAGCGAGAGGCGCTCGGTGAGGAATTCGGAGAGCCAAGCGAGGGCTTGTTGATGCGTTACAGGGTAGTTAAAGTCTGAGGCTCTGCCAGGGTGATTAGAGAAGTGCTGGGCGACATAGCTGATGACCTCTCGGGTGATTTCGGTGCGGTCCGGAGTGGTGATGGGCGGTGGGAGGACGTTTTTGGGGAGTGGTTTTCGGTTGTTTTCATCGAAGCTCCACTGTCCGCCGATGGGATGACCTTCTGGGTCGGTGAGAATGCGTAGTCTTTTGCGCTGGACTTGGTAGAAGTCCCCCATGAGGAGTCGTTTTTTTGATTGTCGGTAGTTGTTCCAGTCGTTTTTTGAGGTGAGGAACATCGGGTTGGGGACCCAAGTGATGGGGAGTCCGATAGATTCGATGAGTTGTTTTGCGTCGAAGTCAGCTGGCTCGTAGGCAAATAACCGTTCGATTTGGTGGATCTGGCAGTAGTCGGCCAGGGCTTGGGAATACGTGGAGGTGGGGTTGTGGGCTTCGGATTGATACACCACGGTGCGGTTGAGATCATTTTCGCAGTGTTGGGCAAAGTGCCGCATTGAAGCGAAGAAGAGGACTAGCTTTTGCTGGTGGTGCCGAACGTTGGTGGCGAGAGCATGGTCCTCACGCATGAAGATGGGGCAGTTGGGAGGGCACCCTGCTTTTTCCATGGAAGGGAGACCCTGGAAGAGTTGGTCGCCGAGGATGATGCAGAGTGAATTCACTGGTGGATACTACGTTGGTTTAGGGTGTGAAGGTTTTTGGGGGATTTAGAGTTGAAAGTGGTTATCGTCTTTGCCTTCTTCCATCAGCCATGTTTTTTGGAAGGCGATACGTTCTTCGGCGGTGTGTTTGGCTTTTTCCATGCCGGCGAGGAAGACTTTATGTTTGCCGAATCGTTGATTGACCTGGTCGATGGCGGCGTTAAAGTGCGAACGTTCGACAGTTTGGTCGAACAGGGATGGGGTGACATGTTCGGATTTCAGGAGTCCAGTGAAAGTGACGCCTACTTGGAGGGGACGTGTGAAGTCCCGCTTTTCCCACAGCTCGAGGAACCTTTCGGTCATGGTGATGCTGTCCTGGGTGGGGCTCAGAGAAGTTGAAGCGTCCCATGATTTCACAATTCCCTTGACCCGCAGGTGCATTTGGGTCGCCCACAGGTCATTGGATCTGAGTCGTGCGGCGGCTTTTTGGATGAGCCGAAGCATCACGTCTCGGGTTCCGTGGTCGGTGCGGAGTTCGGGCGGAAGGACGTGGGAGTGACCGAGAGATTTGTCTGATTTGTTTTCGTGGTTGGTGTCGTAGCCTCGCAGGTAGTACCAGTATCGTTCGCCAATGATGCCGCCGAACGCACGAATAAGCTCTCTTTGGGAGGCGTTGATAAGGTCTTTTCCGGAATAGATTCCAGCGGCGTTGAGCCGAATCTTCATCCGCCGATTGATTCCGCAGAACTCGGTGAGTTCGAGGTCGCTGAGCCGATGGACGAGGTCCTCCTGTTGGAGAATCACGAGCCCATTTGGTTTTTTGAGATCGGTGGCAAGTTTAGCGAGAAAGGCATTGGGGGCAATGCCTATGGAAGCGGTGATATATTCTCCCACCTGTTTGCGGAGGGCGAGTTTCATACGTTCTGCCAGTTCGGAGGCAACGGCGGGAGATGCTTCGGTGGCGAGCAGTCGGAAGCGCATTTCGTCGATGCTACAAACCTTGTCAATCGGTAGCACGGTTTCGCAGGCGGCTTTTACCTTTTCGTGGTAGGCAACGTAGGCGGGGTGGTTACCTTTGATAAGAATGATTTCGGGGCACTTTTGTTTTGCTTCCCCCACGTTGGTGCCGCACTTGATTCCGAATTGCTTTGCTTCAAAGGAGGCGGCAATGCAGCTGGTTGAGTCGGTGATGGTGGGTACCACGGCGACTGGTTTTCCTCGGAGATCGGGGTCGAGTTGCTGCTCGACTGAAGCGAAATAGGAGTTGAGGTCTAAGAAGAGCCACCTGAGCGGCTGTTTAGGCTCAGCTAGTTGGGACGATGATAGTTGGACAGGAGGCGAGGGATTGGCTGGGGTGTCTGCCTCCTGTTGCAACTCTGAAAAGCGAAGGTGCTTGTTGTTAAGTAGAGTTGCGTCTACCATATTGTTTATTATAGAGCCAAATTATTTGAAAAATAGTAGACATCAAAAATTTTTCATATTTTTGGTTTTTTGAATGGAGAACCTTTTTGCCTGGAGTTGCGTTAGGTTTTAGGAAGGTGCTCGCACAAGCAAGTGCTTGTAGAGAAAGGTGGTTGCGATGGTGAGTGTTGGGTGTCTACTGGTAGCGATTCCTTTTCGGAAACTGAACCAGCCCGTACTGCGTGTGTTTGTGAATTCCGATTGCCCGATTGCGAGACGTTACACCCCGGAACTGAACCGAATTTATCGAGAGTTTGGTTCACGGGTCTCAATGCGTTTGGTGTATTGTGATCCGGATTTCAGCCGAGGGGCGGCAGAAAAGCACCATCGAGAATTTAAGTTAGCGATGTCTTTTGAGCAGGATTCTCGGCAGGCGTTAGCGAAGTCGTTGGGAGTGGTGACGGTTCCTACCGCAGTGCTGTCTGAGGCTGGAACAGATGGGAAGAATGGAAAGGTTCTGTATTTTGGAAGGATTGATAACGCCTATGGGGCAGATTATAAATGGCGAAAGCCGACCGATTTTGACTTACGGAATGCGATGGATGATGTGCTGAAAGGGCGAAAGGTTCGTGTGGCAAAAACAGTGGCGATTGGATGTTCGTTACCTCGGAGCTAGTTTCGCTTTTGATGCGAATCGTGATTTTTGAATGGGTTGTCGGTTGTGGCGCTATGGTCGGCTAGTCGGGATTTGGAATGTGGAGCGAAGGGGAGTAAAATCGGATAGAACTTGCGAATAGGTTGACCAGGCCGGTGACTTTGGGGTGTGGGTTCGTTGCAGGGGGATGGTTTGAACATAAATAAGGAGCAACATCACCCCGTAAATCAAGATCGGCTCGATGGTTCTCGTGAACCGCTGCCAGTTATTACTCTCACCTTTGTAATATTGAACTGTCTGATCTATGTGGTGGACAGAAAGTTCGGTTTTTTTGGACCGGGCATTGTGTTTGGCGATTTAGCCATGCGCCCGCCCGAGGTGATTGCCGCCATTTATCAGAGGTCAGATTTATTCCCTGTCGTGACGTTGTTTACATCGATGTTTTTGCACGGTGGCTTTTTACACTTGGTGTCGAACATGTTGTTCCTCTCGGTATTTGGACCGTTGGTGGAGCAGGCGGTGGGGCCTTGGAGATTTGTGCTCTATTACATAGCCTGGGGAATTGCGGCGGCTCTTTGCCAGATGTATGCGGTGCCCATGCGAAACATTCCGACAGTTGGAGCTTCGGGGGCCATCGGCGGTGTGCTGGGGTGTTATTTCTTGCTTTTCCCTACTCACCGATTAACATTGATTTTGTTCTGGTTATGGGAGTTTGAAGTCCGAGCGTGGAAACTGCTTGGGATTTGGTTCCTGTATCAAATTTTCGTGCCCCAGGAAGGGGTGGCGAGTTGGGCACATGCCGGAGGCTTTTTGGCGGGTATGGTAACGGTGCTTGTGATTGGTGGGAGGACCCGTATTCTGCAGGGATTCTTTTTGGCGGTCGCGCTACTGACTTGTGTGTTTTCGCTGATGCTAGTACGCAAGCGAGTTCAGGTTGAAGATTCGAACACCGCAACCATGATGGTCGCCGATGTTGATTTGGTCGAATCATTAAGCGCTTCTCAGTCTTTGACTGCAGATGAAGGGGTCGATCGATTGAAGCAAAAGGGGCTGGGTGGCTTAGTGGTTTCTGAGCAGACGATCGATGATTTATTGATGCACGGAAAAGCGACTTTGACCAGTGTTTCTATGCAAGGTAAGGTCGAAGCTAACAGCCTAGAGTTCTCCGATACCGAGACGATTCAGCGGGTGATTGCCGCCCTTAACTTGCGATTTGGAAAGTTGGTTCAGACCTCGGTCACCACAGGAAATAAGTTACCGCTCCCTCCGGTTGACTTGAAGACGATCCGGGAAACTTCGGTTGGATTGGATCCAACGGCGGTGGAATTGGCAAAGAAGCATCAACTTGCGATTGTGGGAAGGTTTGAAAATCCGGTGGGGATTTCGGCAGAAGCGGTGACCAAAACGATTGAAGGTGCGGCTGCTGCGGGCGCTTCGGTGTTTTTGGCTCAAGGTGAGCAGGTTTTGGGTCGCCGTGATGCCCTCGATGCCACGGTGGAGGCGTTAAGGAAGACCAAGATGATTTATGCGTCTCCCGAATTTGCCAAGTTGGGTGGTGACGACGAGATGCTCACCAAGTTGCCACTACAATCCGTGCGACTACATTCGGCACAAGCTGCTGAACTCGATAAGTTGAGCTTAGACGCGGCGATTGAGAGGTATCGAAAGGCGGCGAAGGAGCGGAACATGCGGATTCTGCTACTCAGAAATGTATCCAGTGCTTCACCGGCTCCATTAGATGCGTTTGGAGACTTCATGGGAAGTCTACGAGCAGAGTTGCTGAAAGACAAACTCACTATGGGTGCCCCTTCTCCCTTCGTTGAGCCATTTATCAATAAGCTGTTTAAGATTTTGGTGGGTGTATTTGGTGCCCTTTCAGCGATTTGGGTTTGCTTCCAAATATGGTCGGAAAAGAATGCGCTTGTACTGGGCGGGCTTGGTGCGGTGGCGATTGTATTGGGCTCAGCTTTGGACGGAAAGGGACTTCAGATTTCTGCCTTGCTTCTTTCGATGGTGTTTCCTTTGGGAGCGTTTTTCCTTTTCTTGGAGCTGAAACTCAATGCTTGGGTTTCTTCCATTGTAATGCCGCTTTTTGCGATGATTGGTGGTCTATGCGTGGCGGGCTTGTTGAATGGCGTGGAGTACTACATTCATGCTGAGGCGTTCGCAGGAGTAAAAATCTCGGTGTTCTTGCCCATTTTCATTATAGGAATTGTTGGGTTTGCTCGGCTCAATAACTTAAAGGATGCATTGAAGGAGCCGATTACTTGGGGTGCTATGGGTCTTGGAGTTGTGATTCTTGGTGCATTGGTGCTTATGTTCATGCGAACGGGCAACGACAATCCCAATGCAGTTTCTGGTGGAGAAATGGCGTTCCGAGGTTTGTTGGAGACGCTGATGCCGGTGCGACCAAGATCGAAGGAATTTCTGTTGGGCTTTCCTGCCTTGTTTGTTGGGCTGTCTATGCTTGCTGCTGCGGGTTACGATGCCAAAAAGCTGGGTCGGCTCTCGGGGTGGGCGGCTTTGTTGCTCATGTTGGGCGGAGTGGGATTGACGGACGTGGTGAATACGCTCTGCCATCTACACACCCCCGTTAAAGTCAGCCTGACCCGTGATTTATTAGGAATTGTCATTGGTGTGGTAGTTGGGGCGATCGTTTGGTTCCCAATTCGGAATAAAGTGACACAATTCATGTCACGTTCGGAAGCTTAACAACTATAGTGGCTGGATTCTGAGGGGGGATAGTGTAATGGCAAAGATTGTACTGGCGGGGTATTTGGGATGCGGAAACCTTGGTGACGATGCTGTGATGCTCGGCCTGGTTGAGGGGCTGGGTGCAGGGCATGAGTACATAATCTTGACCGGTAACCCCGACTTTAGTTACCAAGAGTATGGGATGCATGGGATTCCGAGAAAGGATTTCAGGGCGATTGAATCGGCGGTCCAGCAGTGTGACGCCATGCTGTTTCCTGGTGGGTCCATCTTTCAGGACGTCACCAGTGTTCGGAGCACCATCTATTACGGACAACTCGTAAAAATTGCCAAAAAGCATGGCAAGAAAGTCATTTTCATGAACCAAGGAGTCGGCCCGGTAACGACCTTTATTGGAAAAGGGCAGACTCGAAACGCCTTCAACGCCGCCGATTTGATTGTGGTACGAGACCCTCAGTCCGCTCAAACGTTAAAAGATTTAGGAGTGAATAAGAAGGTTCATGTGGGTGCCGATAGTGCATTTTTGCTGAGAGAACCAGTGCGGGATGAAGAGGTGAGCGGCAACTTTAGTATTGGTGGCATGAAGACAGTCGTGATTGCGCCTCGACCTTATGATAAGAAAGGGGTTGATGTGGCGAAGTTGTTTGGAGAAACGTGTCGACTGTTGTTCCAAGCTGGTTTTGCGCCGACGCTACTGGAAATGGATAGTCATGAAGATGGTCCTGTACTCGAGGCGATTGCGAAACAGCAAGGCGGCCGGATACCGATGATTAAGAAACTGAACTCACCCAAGAAGGTTCAGGAGCGGTTAGCGAGGATGGACGGGGTGATTGCGATGCGTCTTCATGCCGGAATTCTGGCGACGACGGTGGGAGTTCCACCGCTCATGGTGAGTTATGATCCCAAGGTGAACGCCTTTGCTCGTATGATTGATGTGGGCAATGCACTTCCGATCGAAGGTCTCACACCATTGCGGTTATTTGAATCCTTCCAAGATCATTACAAAGCCACGGAGGCGAAGAAGGTTATTATTCAAAAGAAGCGGGCGGAACTTGCAGAAGAGGCGATGAAAGGGGTGCATCTCGCCATGGATTTTCTTCGGTAGCCATAGCGGGTTCATAATGATGCGGTTGGTTCGGTTGCAAGGAAAGGGAGAGGCTAGGAACTGCCGTTTTGCAATGCTCATTGTGGGTTTGGTAGGTGCTAACTCTTTGGTTGATGCCCAAGCCACAGGAAGTACCAAGCCACCTGCGCAACAACCAATCCGACAAGAGCCAATTCGAATCCAAAAGAGCTGGGTTGAGAGGGAATTCTTGGATAGGATAGACCTATCGGGTAGCCGAACGTTAGGCTACCAGCAGTACAACTTTATTGGTGATGCCGATGCTTTCAACTCGTTGACCAACTACGGGACGGGGCTTCAAAAATTTACTGATATTGGTAATTTGAGTTTGCAGGGAAACAAGGTTTTTGGGTTTTTGAACTTCCGAGCCAACTTTACTGACAACCGATTTAGTGACCCAGAGCAACAGCAGTATCTACTTTCGTATCAACGGGGGGCGTGGGATTTGAACTATGGGACAGTTCAGGCGTCGCTTCAGTCTACGAACCGTTTTTTGAACTTCAGCCGGTCTATCGACGGAATGGTGGCGGGCTTTAAGCAGGGCCGATTTGAGACTCGGTTGCTGAGGTCAGAAGCTCGTGGCGCTGCTCGAACTGCCACGATTGAGGGGAACAACACCTCAGGACCTTACTTTTTACAGAGTGGTCGGATTATTGGTGGCACGGTCAACGTGTTGGTCGATGGTGTGCAGTTGCAACAAGGCAGAGACTTTGTAATCAACACCGATGAGGGGTCGCTGACGTTTATTGGCAGAACCATTTCACCAAGTAGCACGATTATTGCTAGCTACGAATCGTTTGATCTGTCGAGCGCTCGGGGCTCAATCAACGGTGCAAAGGTTGCTTATGACTTTGGTCGAGCGGGGGCAATGGCATTTACTCAGATGGAGCAAGTGGCTGCGACTGGCACAAATAACAACGAGCGAATCGAGTTGTTTCAGGGTTTTGGGAAGCCTGGAGATCAATACTTCCTGCAGTTTGAGCCCATTCCCGCTTCGATAGTGGTCACGGTGAATGGAACGATACGTTCATTCTCAACCTTTGATGATGGGGTCTCAGAGTTCTTTCAAGATCCAGTTTTGCCTATTCGAATCATCTCTCGGATCGCGGTGCCTATCACTCAGGAGTTGCAAATACGGTACACACCGAAGCGGCTGAATACGGCGAGCGGTAACAGAAAGGTTACTGGTTTTGATTGGAACTTACCACTTAACAAGAGTCGCTCGAGTTCCTTGAATTATTCTTCGTCGTCAGGAGGTCCCACTGGTGGCAGTGCGGGGACGGCGGAAAGTGTTTACTTGAGAGTGCGAGAAGGGAAGGGCGATCTGGACTTCTCACTCAGAAAGATTGACCCTAATTATCAGGGAATTGAGCAGACAGCGTTTAACCGAAATGAATCGGCGTCGGATACTCGGTTTAGCTATTACACCAAAGGGGTTCGTTCTGAAGTGAAAAATCTGAACTCGGTGATTTCGGTGATTGATTCGAACACGGTTACGAATACTCGGTTGGTTTCGAATGGGTTGACGGTTACTTATGGTGATCCTTCCACGAATGGAGTAGTTACCGCAAATAACCCTTTTGGTCAAGCGAGACGCACTCAGAACTTTTTCTATAACACCACTCAGACCGCCAATTCGAACCACGCATTTATCAGTTCACTAGGAGTAGGAGAGTCGTATAGCTACCGACGGTTAACCTACAACGTGGGGGTGGAAAATCGAAAAGGAAACGGCAAAATCAACAACGTTCAAACCGATTTGAACTTAGACTCGATTAAGTCTTCGGTTTCTTACAACGCAGGTAAGAACGTTTCGGTGTCGGCAAGTGCATCCCAGAGCAATGTCAAAACGAATAAACAATCGTCGGTTGGCTACGATTACAGTTTGCGAGCGAATCTGGCCCAGACTGGATTTTGGTCTGGAGGGATTGATTACACAGTGAGTGACTCGGGCGAATTAGCATCGCTTGGCGGCTTTTTGAACGGAAACTCGATTGGCTTTGGTAATAGTGGCTTTTCAGGCTCGAACGGTTTGGGGACAATCAGTAATGGTAATTTTTCCGTTCGCCGGTTGGGAGTGAACTTTGGCTATCAGGGTGCGGGTGCTTATTCCAGCAACTTTTCGTTTTCTCGAACAAATTCGACGGGTTCGGCGACCAACAATGCGGATATTCAGACTTTAACGTGGTCCCAGCAATTTCAGATTAATGAAAATAATGCGGTGTCGCTTGATTGGACAAAAGTTGATTCTGTGTTCCAAAGTTCTTCGGTGGGGAGTGCGACTTCCTATTTAGTGAATGCTCAACTTAACGGTGCTCTGGGGAGGTTATGGTCCTATAATCTGGGGCTTAACACTTTAACCTCAACGGGCGGGAGCTTTGCGCAGGACAGTTTTGGCTTCCAGGGTGACGTTACTTACTTTTTGAATAGTCGACAGCGGTTAATAGGTTCAATTTCGGCAAATCGGACTTCGGGTTTATTGCCACAGGAAGATACTCAGGTTCAAGCTGCGTATGCCTACATGATCATTCCTGGCATCGATTTGCGAGCGAGATATAGCTTCCGAGATTTGCAAAATTTAGATTCAACTGCAGTGGGTGGTGCGTTCCGTTCTAATGGTTTGAGTTTGGAACTGACCTTTAGTCTTTTACCAAGGCGTTAAATGATTTCCGATTTTTGGTATTAAGTTTTTACACTTTGATTTTGCAGGTAATTATTCTGTTAATTCTTTTCCCTTAACCTGAGGTTTAGCTTCAGCAATTCCAAGTATTCATACGGGAGAACTTGTTTCTCTGAACTTGGAAGATATGAATCAATTTGTATTTGAACCTAAAAGTGCGAGGGTGGTGGCGTTCTAATGGCCCTTAAAAAGTCACCCGTAGGCATTGACATCGGTCATGCAAACATTCGTATTGCTCAGGCTGAACGCACAGCTATTGGCTTCCAGATCATGAAATATGTCGTGACGGAGACCCCAAAGGGTGCGATTCGTGATGGACAGATTGTTGAGCCAGAAGAAGTTGGATTAGCCATCAAACGAGCAATGAAAGAAGCCCATATTTCCGCAAGCGTTGCCTCTTTGGCTGCTGCGGGAGGTGCAGTATTTATTCGAACAGTGCAGTTCCCCAAAATGACAGCTCAGATGCTCCGAGATTCCATTCGGTTTGAGGCTGGCAGATATATTCCTGGCTCCGTTGATGATTCTTATGTAGTGGGTGAAATAGTAGGCCCCCACGGCGATACACAAATCGATGTTTTGCTCGTTGCGTCGCCCAAGGATATTGTGAACGCTCGAATTAGAGCATGTGAAATCGCGGGGCTGAACGTTGACTATGTCGAAACTGAAACGTTTGCTACTTATCGTTCTCTTTTAGAGTTTGATCCTGATCGAGAAGTTGGTTCTAAGACTTACATGTTGGTGAATATTGGTGCTGCGAATACCGCAGTCAGCGTCATTCAAAATGGCGTGTATTTGATGCATCGTTCGATGCCGAATGCTGGAAATATGCTCACCGATGCGTTGAAGCAGGCGTTCAAATTGGACACCATTGATGCTGAAGCTGGCAAAACAGTTTTGGACCTTGAAGAGCTGTTGAGTGGGGACGGGTCTGATAATCCGCCTCTGAAAGTTATCGCCACGATGGTTGATGACATCGTACGAGAACTTCGACGATCAATGAACTTCTTGCAAACCCAACCGCAATCGGGTGGTGGAAAGCCAAGTGCGACCGTGGACAAAATGGTGCTCTGTGGTGGCGGGGCCAAGCTGAAAGGACTCGCTAAATATATTCAATCGAAATTGGGCATTCCAGTGGAAGTGATAGGCACCTTCGATGGTCCTTACATTGAAAACGGGGGATGCGTGCCTGGGAACGGTGTGGATGCTACCGTGGTGGCAGGTTTGGCAGTAAGGCCTTACCTGAAGGCGGCTTAAGGAGGAACTATGCCAACAATTAACCTAATTGAATCGAGACTGATTGCGACAGCCAAGTTGCAACAGACCAATCGAATGAGCAAGATGATCTTTCTTGGCACTTGTTCGGTAATGGGGATGGCGTATTTTGCGTTGTTCGGGCAGGGGCTTTCACTTTCTAATGAGGAGCGACAGCTTGCGACTCGGGTGAACAAGATGCGGCCGTTGATTTTCCAAACGGAGGAGCTCAAAAAAGAGGAGTCGGCTTTGAAACCTAAGTTGCAGACCCTCGAAGATGCTCAAACATTGACCAATCGATGGGCTCGTCTGATGGTTCACCTTTCAAGGAATACACCTCCTGACGTTTGGTTGAGCAGTGTGCGAGCCGCCGCCATGGATGCTGAAAAGCCTATCCATGTCACCTTTAACGGAGTGAGCCGCACTCAGACCGACGCTTCAGAAATGTTGCTCCGAATGCAAAATGCCGAAGATCTTGAATCTGTAAACCTTGGTGGCACCCAGGAAAAGCTGTTGGAGAAGACGACTGCTTACGAGTTTGAACTGAACGGCGATATTGTTGGAACTGCCGAGAAGAAGAAGAAAGCGGAGGGAGACAAGTGAAAACGATACAACCCAAGACTTATCATATGATGTCGGGTGGCGTGGCGCTGCTTGCCTTTGTACTGATGTACTTTACGCACAGTGCCAATACGGATACTTCCGAACGAATTCTCGCACTGCAACGTGAGCAACGAGACGAAAAGGACGTGCAGAACGACTTTGCTTCGACTCAGAAGCGAGTAGCCGATCTTAAGGAAAAACTCATTCACTTGGAGAATGGCGTTCAACAAGCTGCTTATATTCCGACGCTCTTGAAGGAGCTGGAAGAGTACGGCAAGCAAAACAAGATGACGATTTTGCAGGTGCGCCCGATTTTTGTGCCGACTGCGAACAAGGACAACGAAAAGAAGAAGTCGGCATACACCGAGTTGAACGTAAACGTCAAGGCTCGAGGCGGCTACGCAGATACCTTGAGATTCCTGAACGCTCTTAAGGTCTTCCCTAAAATTGTAGCGGTTCGAACCTTGAGCATTGTGCCTAAGGTGGGTGGTGCAGACGCTAAGAAAACTGATGCCCCCGTTCTTGAAATAGATTTAGAACTCCGGGCCTATGCGTTCAGAGAGGATGAGCCTGTTAAAAAGGCTGACGAAAATAAAACCGCCGCAAACGGTGGTTTCTTGGGAGGTAACTCGTGAACAAAGAAAAGAAGCAAATGATTGCAGTCATTGCTCTAGCCGTGATGATTTTGGCGATTGGTGCCTTCCAGTTTATGGGCGGTTCAGCTGAAGAGCCTAAGAAGGAAGAACCGAAAAAGGCGGCTACTGCAGAAGTAAAAAAGCCAACCCCAGAAGAAGCCACTAAATCAGCAATCAAAAATCCAGAATTTGCGAACTTGTTGCCAGAGCGGGATCCTTTTGAGGAGTCCGCGTTTGTGGAAGAGGCAAGAAAAGCTGCTGCTGCAGAGGAAGAAGCGAAGAAGAAGCCTGTTGCAGAAACCAAGCCTAATTCTGGCAAGGGTAGCAAGATACCGAAGCCAAAACTTCCGCCTCTCAAAGGAGACCTTGGTGCCTCGTTGGCTCCTATGCCAGTCGATGCTCCTAAGTTCGAGTATTCACTGATTGGAATATTGTGGGGAGCCCACCCTTCAGCAATTTTTGTCGATAAAGCAGGCAATCAGTCGATGGTTGACATTGGTCAGCCGGTTGGCTCGAGTGCTTCCGTGATTTCCATTACACGCAACAGCGTGAAAGTTAAGTTTAACGCCGAGATATTGGTTCTCAGAGTAGGAGTAAACCCCAGTGCAAAATAATAAAACCCGACTAGCCTTTATGGCTTCAGTTCTTGCTATCCCATTGATGGCAAACGCTCACGGGCGA
This sequence comes from Fimbriimonadales bacterium, assembly GCA_026392145.1. Classification (GTDB taxonomy): domain Bacteria; phylum Armatimonadota; class Fimbriimonadia; order Fimbriimonadales; family Fimbriimonadaceae; genus Fimbriimonas. The sequence continues at coordinate 16,245 of JAPLCS010000101.1, forward strand.
ATTGATGGCATTGCAATTCAAAAAACAGGCAAGGGAGTGGAAGTTCAAATCGAAGGAAAAGATTTGGATGATCCAATTGCTATGTTCACGAATTCCAATACTGTCTTTTCGCTTGAATTCTCTGCAAAGTTGCTCAGTAAGCCTTCGAAATCGCAGGTTTGGATCAACGGATTGCAGACAATTCAAACCACTCAGCTCAGCAGCTCCCCCATGCGAGTCCGGATGCAGTTCCGATTCCAGGCGGGTATGAAGGCTGATGTTACCAAGACGGAACTGGGATTTCTTTGCAGTTCAATCCGGAAGATATTTCACTGGGTGGAATTGGTAACAAGGTGAGCAGTGCCTCCAATAAGAATTTATTGTTGGACTTTGCGGCTCAACCGTTTGCAGTGAGCCAAAAACTTGCTCCGCATGTTACTGACCATACAAAATCGACACATGCCACTAAAACAACTCCTGCAAAGAGCACACCAAAGCAGTCCGGGCATGATAAAGCTACTCCAGTAAAAGTAACTTCCACCAAGCCTGCTACAAAGGCGCCAGCCACAACTTCAACCTATAAAGCACCTGCTGCTCCTACTAAGCAGGTTTCAGCTTCGGCGGGGAGTTCTGAGGGTCGGGTGACGTTGGATGTGGTTGATACC
>JAPLCS010000045.1 GCA_026392145.1 Fimbriimonadales bacterium
ACCCGCTACAGCAGCTCCACCTCCACCGCATCCTACAATCACAATCGCCAATGCAAGAACGCAAGCCAAACCAGGTAACAAATAGCTCTTTTTAGAACCGTAACGAGACATAGGTTCTATGATAGCTCATCTTAATTAAAAACTTAATTAAGTATGTTTAAGTAAATTCAGAATACAAATAAATACGCATTCATTACCAATTTCCCTAATTTATTCGTGGCCTTCATTAGTTCTTTTAAGAGAATATTCAAATTAACGATCGGATTCTTGCACCAATTCTCAACGTATACTAAAACTATGTGGACCAAGGTGGCATGGTTGACCGTCTCAACAGGAGTTCTCGGCAGCGGAATCGCCCTCCAAAACTCTGCCCTCCCCAAAGAACCACCCACGCCACTCGGTACCCCACCCCCAGTTTCGTTCCCCGCCAATAATTCTTATTCAGCCGCCAAAGCCGACCTCGGAGAAAAACTCTTTTACGAAGGCAAAATGAGCAAAACCGGTGCCACTCCCTGCACCTGGTGCCACGTCCCCGACCAAGGATTCGGAGACGTACGAACCCTCTCCACCGGAGACCTCCGCACCTCCATCCGCCGCCACACCCCCTCGCTCACCAACGTCGGATACGCCAAAATCCTCTTCTGGGACGGGCGAAGCAACGACCTTGAAAAACAATCTCTCATCCCGCTCGCTGCCCACGATGAAATGGATATGGACCTGAACAAACTCCCGTCCATTCTCAAAAAGGCAGACTACGAGCCACTCTTCCAAGCCGCCTTTGGAACCCCAGAAATCACCACCCAACGAATCGCCCAAGCCCTCGCCACCTTCGAACGCACCCTCACCGAAAACGACACCCCGTTCGACCGCTACCTCAATGGCGACAACCAAGCGATGAGCGAAAAAGCCATCCAAGGACTCAAGCTATTCCAAGGAAAAGCCAATTGCATTTCCTGCCACGGCGGACCCCATTTCTCAAACGCTTTCATCCCCGGCAAGAATCCCTACGCCAACACCGGCGTTGCCCAACCACCAATTTTCGATGAAGATTTAGGCAGGTTCGAGCAATCAAAGTTAGAAGTTGACAAGAAGGCATTCAAAATTCCTACCCTGCGAGGCATCGGCAATTCACCCCCCTACATGCACACAGGAAGGTTCAAATCTCTCCGAGATGTGGTCGAATTCTACGAACGAGGCGGTGACGAGGAAAGACTCCCGAAACTCAACCTCACCGAGGCTGAAAAATCCGCGCTAGTCGAATTCCTGCGACGAGGCATCACTTCACAATAACATCCTCAACTTATTACAAAGCCGAGATCAGTCGCCTTCGACATGCAGCGTCTTTTCGTGGGTGTACAACGCCGTCCCCTTCGCCGCTCCGCGAGGCTTCCGAACATACTTCTTGAGCGTGTAATCCACCGCCACAAACCCAGCATGCTTCTGCGGTGAATGTTGAACCGCCACCTTTGCCGCAAACAACATTGCTTCCCGAGAAACCGACTCAGGTTTTCCACCCGTTCGAATAATCACGTGAGCACTGGTATGACCCCGAACGTGCAACCACCAATCATTGCCCTTCGCCACCCTCAAAGTCAAATAGTCATTTGACTCAGAATTCTCGCCATACAGAATCACCGATCCATGCGGTCCCATCAACTCCTTAATCCGGTGACCCTCATACGGCCGCTCCGCTACTCCTTGGTGAGAGACCGTCTGCTGATGAAGCCACTTGCACTTCGAAGCCTGCTCCTTTAATGTCTCCAGCGCATGAATCGTCTTGGCTTCCAGCACCGAAAAGAGCAAAGCCTCAACTCTCTCCTTGTCAGCCTCCAATCGTGCAATTTGGTCGGTCACCAGTCCCATTCTTCCCTTCGCCCTTTTCGCCTTGTCGAAGTACCGAAGCGCATTCTCCTTCGCACTCTCCTCCGTATTCAAACGAATCGTCAACGGAGTCCCATCATAATCCTGAGTTTCGAACTGAGCAGGTCCCGCCGCCATATGACTGGCAAACGCAAGGAGCAACTCCCCGTATCGCTGCCACAACGCAGCCTTCCCTCCCGCATCTCGAGCCTCATACAGCGCCGCTAGAGAAGTCTCTCGCGCGAGAATCACACGCTCTAATTGAGCCACCAGTCCATGCCGAATAGAATCCGCCAAAGCCTGCGGAATCGCCACATTAAAGTGGTTCTCCAAAGCAATACTCAATGTCTCCCGAGGCACCCAAGTTGGAAACTCAGAGCTCAAATCAATCGGATAAGCGCCTACTCCCGCCGCAAAACCAGGATTCAATATCAATGGTCGCTCCCCGCGTAGCTTCGAGTGAACCAGCGTGCCAATCCGCTCAAACGACGAAAAGTCGTTGATATCCTTCCCCTCTTTCAGAACAGGCGGCCAAAAATACTCGGTATTAGGAAGGATAGGACGCTTACTTTTCGTCGCCCCCACCCACATCGCTGCCGCAACCACCTTAGCATGCTCATCAATCAATATCAGGTTAGAATGCTTCCCCATAAGTTCGGCAATCAAACGATGTCCGCCAAAATCGAGTACCAACACCCGATCCCCCGCCTTCATCTTAATTGACTCGAGAGTTGAGCCCTTTAACCTCGCCCGCAAAGTCGCACAAAACACCGGTGGCTGCGATGGAGCACTCTCTCTACGAGTCGAAAAATGAACCCGAAAATGCACAGGATGACAACTTAGTAGTAAATGCTGTTCAATTTCGCAACCAATCGCGGAAAGAGTTAAAGCATCAAACGGAATCTTCACAACTTTTCAAACGGCAAAACAAGTTCGCTTAAGAATCAGACCGCAATTTCTCGGAGCACCTGCTCACGGTGTGTCCCTCGCTCCATCAGCACTGCTTCAGGCGTCAACCCATCCAGGCTCACTTCCTCTCCGCTGTTGCCTGCCGCCGCTTCAAGCCACAAATACTTCAGTTTGTCCACCGCAGTTTCAACCGTTGCATCTACGGGAATCAGTTCGGTCAGTTTTGGACCAAGATAATTACGTCCTGACAACACCACACTTTCACGCTGAAGGTGGTAGTCGCCGTCATATTCCACGGTGTAATAGTGATCGTCTCCAGGCTTCTCACCTAACTCAGCAAACAAGCAATTCGCCAAGATTGGAGCATAAGAAAAATCGCCAAAAGCTTTTTTAATTGGTGCACTCACCGAGGTCACCACTCGCTGAATCGTCACATCCTTTTCACTCCGTGTGTAGCCCTCTCGGTGCGCAAATTCCACCGCCATCACCCGAATCGATTCGATATCAGACTGCTGTCCCAATCCCGCAAACGCCAGTTTGTCGTAGATCTCAAAAATTTTCTGACTCTGCCGACGATAGGTAAAAATCAAGATTCCAACATTCAAAGAAATCGCAAGCACAGGCGCACCGTTTTCAAGGCGACCACCAATATAGGCAACTCGGTTGCTCATCGCTTCTTGCCAATCGTAAGGATTCATCATGTTGGTTTCTACGCTCCGATATCGGTTCTAAAGTGCATTCCTTCAAAAGAAATACTATCTATTGCATCATACGCCAGTTGAGTCGACTCCTTCACCGTCGCTCCCACCGCTGAAACTCCAAGAACCCGTCCTCCATTCGTCACGAGTTGCCCATCTTTCAATACTGTCCCTGCGTGGAATACCTTAACGTTTTCACCCGACCCAGTCTTTCCAATGTCCCCAATGGTAATCCGCTTACCCTTGGCGTACTCACCCGGATACCCACCGCTCGCCAACACTACCGTCGTCACCGCATTGTCCAAAACCTCAACGGGACGAATGGGTTCTCCACATGCAACGCACATCAACGCTTCCGCCAACCCACTTCCAAGCCGTCTCATCACCGTCTGTGTTTCAGGGTCGCCAAACCGAACGTTGTACTCCAAACACTTTGGTCCCTCATCGGTCATCATAATCCCACTAAACAACACTCCACGGTATCCAATGCCCCGTTGAGTGAGTTCCGCAATCGCTGGTCGCACCACACTCTCTTCAACTGCTTTCACCACCTCAGCGGTTACCAACGAGACGGGAGAATAAGTCCCCATTCCACCGGTATTCGGTCCCTCGTTACCAGTCCCCACTCGCTTATAATCCTGAGCCACAGGCAAACTAAAAATGTCCCCTTCAGACACAAGCGTCAAGAGCGAAAATTCATAGCCAAACAACCGCTCTTCAATCACAAGGGTGTCGCCAGCACTTCCCAACGCCTTAAGTGCATCTACCGCGCTCAAAGCTTCTTCCAAAGTGGAACAAACTACTACTCCCTTGCCAAGAGCATTACCACTCGCCTTAACCGCCACCTGCCTCCCCTCGGCGAACATCGTGCGGCAGGCGTCCTTCGCTCTCTCAGAATCAGATTCGGTAAAGGATTTGGCCGTTGGAACTCCCGCCGCCTCCATAATCTCCTTCGAAAATGCTTTAGATCCTTCTAACTGAGCCGCTGCTTGATCAGGGCCAAAAACTCGAATCCCATGGCTCCGTAATTCATTGCCTCTCCCCAAAACCAAAGGGTCCTCGGGTCCAAAAACAACCAAATCTATCTCGTTTTCTTGAACAAATTGAACCGTTTCCTCAACGCTCATCGTACCCACGCAGGCAACATCTTCAGCAATTCCTGCATTCCCGGGCGAGCAAAAAACGGTGGCGTCTTGTGACAACTTCCAAGCTAAAGCGTGCTCTCTTCCGCCCCCACCAATTACCAAAATCCTCATTCACTATGAGGTTACCTAGTAAGCTTTAAGCGATGGTTGAGTCCTTAATCCAATCTTATTTCGATGCTTTTAACCGACACGATTTAGACGGCATGCTTGACACACTACACAAAGCAGTCTGGCACGATATCAACGAAGGCGGAGTGGAGATAGGTAAAGACGCTTTTCGAGCATTCAAAACCCATATGGACCGTTGCTACCGGGAGCAAATCGATGAACTCCTCATCATGTCCAACGGTCGAAGAGGAGCAGCCGAATTCATCGTCCACGGTGAGTACATTGCCACAGATGAAGGACTTCCACAAGCGAAAGGGCAAAAGTACTCCATCCCGGCAGCCGCTTTTTTTGAGGAACAAGACGGAAAACTCATCCGAGTGACAAGCTACTACAATCTCCGACATTGGATTGAAACCGTCACTACTGCGGAGTCAACTGAGGTGTCATCTCCGCAGGATCACTAAACTCTGGGGGAGCCGTCGCCAAAGGTCTTCTCGTCTGAAGTTCATCAATAACCTTCCCGACAACCGGCTTTATCCACTCTAATTTTGTGAGCGGTCGAAGCGCAATAATCAGAAAAGAAACCACCACCGTGGCACCAAAAACCGTTCCAAGACCAGTCCAAATTCCCGCCAACACTCTGCGCCGAAAACTGGTCTGGACCTCAACAAAGTCCGCAAGAATCTTGTTCTGTTGTTCAATCTTGCTCGTTAACTGACCAATCGCCTCAATCAATTCCCGTTCGTTTTCAATGGGTTCTTCAGACACAAAATAACAGACCCCCTACACACTTTGACAGTTGCAAACCTTCGGTGATTGATTCCGACTACTGAGCAACTGAGTGATAGGTGGTTTGCCACTCAGTCATTTCTTCCATAGCAAACGCAGGCCCCTCTCTACCTACTCCACTGTTCCCCGACCCGCCATAAGGAGCAGAATCTAGCCGAGTATTAGGTGGAAGATTAACCAGCAAACCTGGATAATTCAAGGCTCTAAACTCACAAATCTCAGCTTCACTGTGAGAAAAGATAGAGGCATGAATCCTGTTCTGAGAGCGTGACAAGATGCTCACGAGCCTACTCAACTCATCGTACTTATGGAGCACTAACAAAGGACTAAACGCCTCATTCCCGATTAGTTCACAATCTGGTTTCACATTCTCCAGCAAGGTGGGTAACCCAGCCCTTGCGTTCTCATGCCTCGGAGCCCGAGTAACTACAGCCCCATCCAAGATCGCGTTCTTGACTCTCAGTTCAAACTTGTCAAGCGCATCCTGGTCAATGAGCGCAGAGCAAATTGAAAGCGCACTATCAGGACTTGCAACCAGCGAGCCTTCAACAACACGTTGCCGAAGCAGGCTTGCCAACTTCTCATAAACCAACGAATGAATGTACACATGTTGAGCCGAAATACAAGACTGTCCACCAAATCCAAATCCGCTCACCACCAAAGCCTGAGCCGTAGATTCGACATCAGCGGTTGGAGTCACAACAACGGGAGCATCACCACCAAGTTCCAAGGTCATCGGCAATCTCGGAAAACATTGGCGCAAATGCCAACCCACCTCAGCAGACCCCGTAAAACTCAACATCTTCACCCTTTCGGCACGAAGGGCTTTCATCACCAAAGGATTCGGTCCCACCCATGTATTCAGTACTCCAGCAGGAACGCCTGCTTCATGCAACAGCAAAGCCAGCGTAAGAGTCGAAAGTGCAGCTTTGGGTGAAGGCTTCAAGACTATGGTATTCCCACTCGCCAACGCAGGAGCTATCTTGTGAGCGACGAGTCGAAAGTGCAGCCTTGGGTGAAGGCTTCAAGACTACGGTGTTCCCACTCGCCAACGCAGGAGCTATCTTATGAGCGGCAAGATTCATCGGAAAATTAAAGGGAGTGATTGCAAAAACCACACCTCGTGGTTGTCTCTTTCGCTCAACTCTTAACTTCCAGTCAAAGCTTGTTTCTTCCCTAGTATCAAAAAATCCGTGCTCAAGTGCCCCTTGAGCGGCACGAAAAGTTTCCACCATTCGAGTCACTTCAAAGCCCGCCATTAAAATCGGCTTCGCAACTTCCTTGGAAATGAGTTCAGCAAGTTCTTGATGCCTCTCACTGATTAAAGCAATGATTCGCTCAAAAAGTTGTATACGTTCCTCAATGCTTGAGAGCTTCCATGTATGAAACGCATCATCCGCCGAAGCAACAGCTGTCAATAATTCTGACCAACCACCCTCGGCGTAGGTACCCAAAACAGTGCCATCCCAAGGTGAACGCGAAATCTCTTTGCCTACTGCTTGATCGCACACACCGCCAATTCGGTGACCAGAAATGAGCAGTTCAACATGCATAGCGAAAAACGTCCAGCTTAAAAGTACCTGGTAACAAAATCCAAGAAAAATCTCGGAATAAAAATCCCCACAGTTAGCGTGAAAGAATCCGGCTAAACCTGTGGGGAACAGTAAATACGAACGGTACTTAAGCTCGAATTACAGTCGGTTCGACCTTGACCTCAAATGAGGCTCTCACTGCATTCGTAACAATACAGTAGGCATCGCACTTATGAGCCATATCCTCAGCGATCTTCACTTGATCATCACTCGCATCCGAAGCAAGCGTAATCGTCGGCCGAATCACAATCTCTCGATACTTAAATGCCGCACCATTTTGCTCAACTGTGCCTTCAGCTTCAACTCGGACTGACTGAATAGGAAGTTTTCGGTTTGCCGCGACAATTCCAAAGGTAATGGAATAGCAACCTGTAATCGCACTTGTCAACAATTCTTCTGGATTAGTTTCTCCACCCTGACCACCAAACTCTGGTGGAACATTGATTGGAAAGTTCTTTCCGCTCGCTTCAGGAGTGATATCACCGCTCCCTTCTCTACCACCTAACCAGTTCACGACAACGGGGTACTTATGTTCAATAGCTGCCATACCAACATCTTCTACGAAAGACATTCACGACCGTGTTACAGAATTTACACGGCTCCAACACAACCTTAATGGTTCACAAGAAATTACTGAACAGGCACTCCAACGGCTTCGGGGAAGCGACATTCGCCCCTCAAAAACCTTCCCAAGTTGTCCACCAAAGCCACACCAGCACGACCCGTTCTTGGTGCCATGGATGGCTTACCCAAGGCAATACTGCACCACTTACCATTCCCAAGTGATACCATGGCAACTGCACCGCACTGGTTCAAATCAATCGCCATTCCCTGATAAACCAAGTTCTGACCATTTACTGTAAACCCAGCCTTTGAGCAGAGCGACTTCATTGCTGGAGTCTTATCAGGATGCCCGATCAGCAACACTCCATTCAAATCATCTGGCAACTGTCCCTTTCCTCTCGGCAACATGGACATATAGCCAGAATCATCCCGGTAAACCTTCATGGTCATCCCCTCGGTAGAAAACGCATGCTGACTTGCCGTCTCAGCAGCACGAAGTGCCTTGTGATACGGGTCCAAATACACTTTCTTCGGCTTAAACCCTTGAGTTGAAATGGAAAATTCACCTTGCGAATTACACTCCTGAGTATCCAGCAACACCATTTGCCGAGCTCCGCCTGAGTTCTCCATCCAAATTTCCAAAGGCATTCTAAAACTTGGCGTACTCCATACGAGCTTTCCAGAAAGCATAGTGCCGCTCATCTTGGCGGAGACAAGATTGACATTGGCAAAGCCAGGACGTCGGAACCAGTCATCAAAGAAGCTCTTGAGCTTCTTGCCCGCGTTGCGTCTCAATACGACGGCTTCAAACTCTTCCCACTCTGCGGGTTCAGCCTTAGGATGAATACGGATCCACTCTTGAACTGCATCAAGCATATTTCGAGTTCCAATCATCTGCTCAAGCATCCCAAGTACCTTAGCCCCCTTGCCATAACCAAGAGACCCCGCGGCCGCTCCAATGGAAACGCCAGATTTCATCAAAGGTGCAGCATTATAATCAGGTTCAGAAGGGGCTATCTGTGCAAAAGCCTCCCGACGATCCAGCGTGCTACCGATAGGAACTTCACGAGCATAAAACCCTTCACTCCAAACCGCAAACGACTCATTCCAAAATGAATTCAAATA
>JAPLCS010000430.1 GCA_026392145.1 Fimbriimonadales bacterium
ATGATGAACCTGCACACTTGTTCCAGATTAGTACCCATCACACCATTCTGTTCTTTACAGACCGGGGACGAGTTTACAAGCTGAAAGGCTATGAAATCCCCGAAAGTGGTCGTTACGCTAAGGGCATGCCTGTGATTAACTACATCAATATCCTTGGTGGTGAGCGAGTTACAGCAACTGTAAGTGTGAAGGATCTTAATGCCGGAGGTTTCCTGACCATGATTACTCGCGGAACAGGACCAAAGCACAGTGCCGAAATTAAGCGGACTCCATTGTCGGCGTTCGCCAATATAAGAAACAACGGTCTGATTGCTTTTGATATAGAAGAAGGGGATGAACTTGGTTGGGCTCTGAGAACAGGCGGGAAGGATGACGTTATCCTTGTCACAAGGGAAGGTCAATCTGTTCGCTTTAGTGAAGAACGAGCAACCTCGAGAAGTCGAGCTGCTGGTGGCGTCAAAGCTATCACATTCAAGGATGGAAACCCAGATGATCAAGTAGTGACAGCTGCGGTTGTAGATGAAAGTCTATCCTTGCTCGTTGTCTCAGAAAACGGTTACGGCAAGCGAACTCTGTTGTCTGAATATCGAATACAAGGTCGCGGAGGCTCTGGGATTCTGACAATGAACTGTACTGAGAAGACAGGGAAAATTGTTGGAGCTGAGGTAGTGGAAGAAGACGATAAATTGCTTCTGATGACCACCAAAGGCAAAGGTATTCGAATGAGAATCAAAGAAATTCGTGCCACCGGACGAGTTGCACAGGGTGTTCGCCTTGTTAATCTGGCTGGTGGGGACGAGGTTGCTTCAATTGCTCGAATTGTGAAAGGAACCGAAGATGGTGAAGGTGACGCTGAAGCAACAGAAGAGACAGCCGAGGTTACTTCAGAAGAATAAACATAAAGTATCAACTCGTAAAATGCCCCGCTGGTCGGGGCATTTTTGTTTTTCCTATCTTTGGACTAGTATGCGCCTTTGCCGCTGAGAACGGCTTTTGGTGTTTTAGCAAGAATCAATAAATCGGTAGTGAAACTGACTTCTTCGACATATTTCACGTCAAGTTCAACCATTTCATCAAAGGTTAAGTCACTTCTACCCATAATCTGCCAGTAGCAGGTCATGCCTGGTTTGACCATTAGCCTTCTGAGTGCACTTACATCGTACTCATCAACTTCTTTCTGAAGTGGCGGACGTGGTCCCACCATACTCATTTCACCTGTGAGAACGCTAACAAACTGTGGTAGTTCATCAAGACTGAACTTCCTTAAGAATCGACCAATAGGCGTTATTCTTGGGTCATTCTTCATCTTAAATATTGGACCGTCTTTCTCGTTCAATTGTATGAGATCTTTCTTTCTCTTTTCAGCATCCATGTACATGGATCTGAACTTAAGAAATAAAAACGGCTGACCACACTGACCTATCCTCGTACTCTTGTAAAGAACTGGACCTGGACTTGAAACCCTCACTGCGATAGCAATCAGAATAAATAAAGGAAAGAGGGTTAGAAGAATAATTGAAGCAAGCAAAATATCAATGACTCGCTTGAGAGATTCATACTTGAATTTCTTGGGCGCAACGAGCATCCTAGCTGCAACTTGTTGCCCGCTTACAAATTCATTTGCCTTCATTGCCCCTCCCAAACATGATATTGAAATCATGTTAGAAGGGAACAACTTATCCCATCAGTTCATGACCAACCTAAATAGTATTGGTCATGATAAGCATAGAAACTACTCTACCGTGACAGATTTAGCAAGATTACGAGGCTGGTCAATTTCACAGCCATTCAATCTGGCTATATGATAAGAGAGCAACTGTAACGGTACTATTGCCAGGAGTGCATTTAGAAAATCGTACTTAGTTTTAGGAATTTTAATCGTCCAATCAGCCGCCTGTTCCATCAATGTATCGTCTGAAGTGGTGATAGCAAGGCACTTGCCAGCACGTGCTTGGACTTCCTTCATATTTGAAACAACTTTGTCTCGGACTGTCGAATCTGTACATCCAAAAATTGAGATGACTTTGTCGGTAATCAAAGCCAGAGGTCCATGTTTCATCTCGCCTGCAGGATATTCTTGGGTTGGGATGTAGGCTATTTCCTTAAGCTTAAGGGCTCCTTCCATAGCAACAAATGCATCTGCACCACGACCTAGAAAGAAGCAAAGGGGCATATCCTTGATTTCTTCTGCCATCTTGATAATGTCGGTTTCTAATGTCAGGCATTCTTCAGCCAACGCATCCATACGCATAATTTCGGATACCCACTCTTCAACCCGCACCCCAGGCACTTCTTGTACTTGTGCAATGTATAGCCCCAGAAGAGCGAATACCATTACTTGAGCCGTATATGCCTTGGTTGAGGCGACACTTATTTCTGGACCTGCTTGGGTAAAGATAGTTCGATCACACTCTCGTGCGATGCTAGACCCGATAACATTCACGATTCCTAAGGTTCGAATTCTTCTCTCCTTACACAATCGCAATGCTGCTAAGGTGTCCGCAGTTTCTCCACTTTGGGACACGAATATTGCGAGTGATTTAGGTGAGAGAACCGGATTGCCGTATCGGAATTCGCTGGAAAAATAAACGTCTGTTGGTAGGCGCAGAGTTGATTCAAAGAAGTGCTTGCCCATCAAGCCTGCATGGTAGGCCGTTCCACAAGCAATAATATTTACCCTGTCAATTTCGGTCCAGACATTTTCATTGAATACTCCTTCGAGCCGAACCACTCCGCTATCATCAACTCTTCCCGCAGTAACTTGTCTCATCACTTGCGGTTGCTCATAGATTTCTTTGAGCATGAAGTGCTCAAAGCCTCCGCGTTCAGCACTGGCTACATCCCATTCGATATGCATGGGTTTAATGGGAATAGATCTTCCATCTGAATCGTAAACATGGACAGAATCCTTGGTGAGAACCCCAATGGTGTTCTCATCCATGATAAAAACCTCCCTGGTGTAAGGTAACAATGCTGGAATGTCAGATGCCAGCATATTCTCACCATTCCCAAGCCCTAGAACAAGGGGGCTGGCGTTTCGCACGCAGACAATCTTATCTGGCTCAGTGTGAGACATGAGTACGAGAGAAAAGGCTCCTCTGAGTCTTTTGGAAGCTTTTCTTGCTGCTTCCTCGAGCGGGACACCATTTGCATACTCCTCACCAATAACGTGAGCGGCAACCTCTGTGTCAGTCTGAGATTTGAATTTGTGACCTTTTGCTACGAGCTCTTGTTTGAGTTCAAGGTAGTTTTCAATAATCCCGTTGTGAATAATTGCAACACGTTCAAACTGATCGTAATGCGGATGAGCATTCTCGTTAGTGGGCCCACCATGGGTCGCCCAACGACTGTGAGCAATTGCCAGTTGAGCAATTTTGGGAGTCTCAAAGAGTGCTTTACCTAGTTCGCTAAGTTTCCCAGCACGCTTGGTAACTTCAATATGATCACCTTGCAGATAGGCAATCCCAGCACTATCGTATCCACGATACTCAAGTCTTTTTAGTTGATCAAATACAACGTCAACTGCGTTTTTCGGTCCGATGTATCCGGCTATTCCGCACACGCACCCAGTGTACTTGCTTTAAGGAAGAGAAAGTAATTGCCCGGAAATTGTTATGCCACGTCCACCTGATAATCCTTCCATAGTTGGGTCTGCACAGAGATTTTTAGATGATGATTTTGATGTGTAGAGAAGGATTAGATTTGGATCTTTGAGGTCCCCTTTATATTTTCCAGCTGCAGCTGAATTCATAGCAAATCCGAATCTATTTGGCTGCCCAATGAGATCTTGGCGGACAATCTTTTTTTCAGCTTCACCTGGAAGCAGATTTTGAGTCTTCATCCTCAAAAGCACATCATCCATCCACGTTTTGCCTTCCGGAAACACTTCTTCAGATTGATGATGTGTTTGTGCTGCCTCGTACATAAGTCTCAGTTGACTGTCTGTAGTTCCAGAGAATTTCTCTAACTTAGCTTCCTTAAGTATTCCTGAACCAATGATATCTCTGACTGCATTCCCAAAGGGAGTGATCCAAACAACTGCAACAATCAACATTGGCATCACTGCGCATCCAATCAACAGCTTCTTCTTCGACACGATACACTTATACCTACGTTGACTGAAAGTTGTCAGATTGTTTTGGTTGGTAAACTGTAGGACACGAATGATTGACAAGTTGCAAGAAATTGAAAAGAAGTTTGAGTCTGTGGAAGCTGATTTCAATAATATTGCAGTTGTATCGAATCCGAAAGAAATGCAGCGCCTGGGGAAGTTGCGCGCAGAGTTAGAACCGATTGTAACAACAATTCGTGAGTATCGAAAAGTTCTTGATGATTTGTCCCAAGCAGAAGACATGCTGTCAGATCCCGAGATGAAAGAGCGTGCACTCGAGGAGATTGATCCACCAAGACAACAACGAGATGAGTTCGAGGCTCTTTTTGCGAACGAACTCTTTAGGATGTATTCTCGATGGTGTGAACGTAGACGCTGGAAAGTTGAAATAATTGAACACGAAGAGAGTGGAATTGGTGGTTTAGACAGAGTCGTCTTCAAAATCGATGCAATTGGAGCCTTCTCTCAGCTGAAGTTTGAATCCGGAGTACACAGAGTTCAACGTGTTCCAGCCACAGAAAGTCAAGGCAGAATACATACGTCCACAGCAACAGTAGCTGTTCTTCCTGAAGCTGAAGAAGTGGATGTTCATATAGACAACAAAGATTTGGAGATATCAACCTTTTGTTCGTCTTCAGCCGGTGGTCAGCACATGCAAAAAAATGAGACGGCGATTAGAATCATACACAAGCCGAGCGGAATTGTTAGCACTTGCCAAGATGAACGGAGTCAAGCTCAGAACAAGTTAAAAGCAATGGCCGTGCTTCGATCAAAGATTTTACAAATGGAGCAAGAGAAAGCTGCCAATGAAAGGGCTGGGATGCGGAAAGGACAGGTTGGTTCAGGGGATAGATCTGAAAAGATTCGAACTTACCATTTTCCAGAGAGTCGAATCACTGATCATAGAATCAAACTCACAGTTCATAACATGAATGGATTTATGGATGGAGATATCCAAACCATGCTCGATGCATTGATTCAAGACGACCAGGCTAGAAAACTCGCTGAAGGCAATGAGGCATCATCGTAAACTATAGTTCGAGTAACGATAATTACGAATTGCGACTCATTGCCACATAGAACTTAACGTTCAGGTTACTTTTTTCGCACAATTCCGACGTCAACACCTTGCCCGCCACTGGTTTGACGACAGTGAACAGCAATGACGTTTTTGCCTTGTATGAAAGCATTGGTCAAGGGAACTATCGTGTTGTATTCCGTAACATAGCCACTTTCTTTTGCTACCAATTTTCCGTTGATGAAAATTTCCACATCCTCATCGTGATACACAGAAAGGAGTAAATCATTGGTGTTTACACTAATAATGAATTCTCTCCTCATCCATATATCACTGCTAGACCATTCTGTACCGATTCGGACTCCAGGGGTATTCGCTCCAGCGAAAGGTCCAAGTCCTGATTTCCAATTTGTTGAATTGAAATCGGTTTTAAACCAATTTGAATCAGGTCTTAATAATGTATAGAGCCATGATTGAGGTGTTTTTTGCGAACTGGGTATGACATCAATGAATTCTGGTCGTGTGGGCAAAGGTGCCCAATTGGATGCCTTTGTCTTATCCCGAGCTGACCATTTTGAGTACAGTTTCTTATCATAAAGCAACTTAAGGAAGAAGCCACCAACAACTGGTCTTGAGTGCATTCCAATGTGGTTTCCAGTCACACAGTTGTATAAGTCACCGACTCCATTTCGTTGTGGTGACTCATTTACAAAACGGTAACAAGCATCTACCAACAAATTAAAATCGTCACGATTTTCCGTGAGTGTTGCTGTCCACAGTGTCCAATCTATTTTGCTTGGCTGAGCTTTCTGACGACTATCCAAAGCAAGTCCATATGGACTTAGCATTTTTCGGTAAAAAGCCATTTCTTTCTCCTTGACAATAGTAGGGAAGATATTAAGACCTAGAATCTGGTCCCAAACCAGATTGTACTTCTGCCCCCAGCTTCCTTCCTGGTCAAAAGCAAGGCGATAATGATCACCATCATTTGCTTCCATTTCCCAACGAGTGGCGAAAGATTTTGCGAGGTCAGTGTATTCCTTTGCTTCTTTGTTAAGCCCTTGGAACTGACACAATCTTCCGTATGAGGCAAGTCCTAATATGGCTTTGATAGACAAATTTGTCTGGTGTGCCATGTGACCCATGAAGTCATCAGTGCTTAGTTGATTTTCCGGGTCAAATCCTTTTGCCTTGAGAAACTCTGCCCACTTTGTGAGAGTGGGCCAATACTTTTTCGCAAAACTAGCATTGCCTTCCATTTCGGCTAAAGCGGCGGTGAGTATCAGCATATTTCCGGTTTCTTCAACGGGCATCTGATTCTCTTCTGTTCGCTCTCCTCCTCCATATACTTGTCCATTGGCTTTTGGATAGGTTCCTAAATCATGAGGTGCAAATGGCCACTTCCAACGGCTTGAACTGCCGTAGTCTAGGTTTGAAACGATCATAGCCTTAGTCAGTGATGGTCCAAATAGAAGGAACTGTGGCGCCAT
>JAPLCS010000067.1 GCA_026392145.1 Fimbriimonadales bacterium
AGTCGAAACAGTGACTCAAGGGGTCGAACCTTCAAAATGGAGACACGTAACCCTTCAGGCAGTGACCGTGGCAATGACCGTGGCGGTGACCGTGTAAATAACCAAGAACGTCCACAGCGAGACACGAACAGAAATGAGTCCTTCCGAAACGAATCATATCAACGGGATTCAGGTCGGGGCAACTCATCAAGAAATGACTCTGTCCCAGACAGAACTCCATCAAGAGAAGCATTCAGACCGTCATCAGACTCCAAGAGATATCCAAGTCGCGAGAATTCCGGCCCACGTGACCAACGTGACTACCGAGAATATCCACGACGGGATTCAGTAAGGGATGATCGAGGTCCTCGGGATGAATCCCCACGACAATCAGACGAGAGAAGATCTGAAAGCGGTCAACCATTGCAAAGTGGACAGCCTCGCCCATTCGGACAAAAGCCATTTGGCAAAAAACCTTTTGGACAAGGACCTCGCCCAGGTACACCGAAACGTGGAGCCCAACCATTCAAAGCGAGACACGACCGGAATCGATCAAACGAAAGCACCGAACCACGAGTTGGTCGGGGAGAAGATGGCGCAGCCAGAGAGCGAGGGACTTTCTCAAAGCAGTTTGACCAAAAACCGTTCAATCCAAACGCTGACCGACCAAGGTCCGAACGACCAAGCCGTCCAGAAAAACCTTCAAGCGGAAGACCAGAATTTGGCAAATCCTCCGGACGATTCGTACCCAAAAAGAAGAAACGAGACTAACACATCTCTCTAATCTGAACAACGATGAGCCGGCTTAAAATCGACTCTACCGGCTCATCGGCAGAACTTGTTCATAGCCTTCAGCAATCAACTTGGCGACGATTTTGCCGTCGTGAAATCTCTCTACATAGTCGCGGCTAGCCATGCCCAGCCGTCTCCGTGACTCATGGTCCTCAATCAGCCACTGCACTTTTTCAGCAAGCTGCTCAAAGGGTGCATTCACAAAATTCACAACATGGGGTGGCCAGCAATACTCCAAACTCGGCTTGACATACGAAACAACCGGCTTACCGAGTGCCATCGCTTCGAGAGCGGCTACACCCAAGCCCTCAGCGAGTACGAATTGATCCAAATAGATATCAGCTTCGCGAAGAAGATTCAATGCCTGCTCCCTAGTTTTCCCCTCAATCCTCTCGTATCGAAAATTAACTTTGCCCCGAAGAGAATCCAAAATCGCTTCAACCTGAAACGTACCCTTGCAATGTGGTGCCGTCGTCATATGCACAATCAAAGGCTCGCTCGTCTTTTCAGAAAACTTGGGCACAAACCTATCAACATCAAGTCTCCAACGACAAGGCAGCTGAACTTTCCATTCATCAGCTAAAAGAAATGGCTTCAGAGTTTCATGAGCAAACACGGACCGCACGCCGTACTTCAAAAAAGATCGTTGAACCTTTTCCGAGTGTTCCGGAGTCTCTTCGGAATACTCATACTTCCCCGAATCCCAGACCTCCTTGTAATAAGGATTATCCGCACTCGCTAACTGAAAATTGCGAACATCACCTCCTACAAATTCAACAACTCCCTTCCGGCCAATTCTCTGTGCAAGCCACAAGTCAAGCGGTCCCTCAGCAGCGAGTGCGTTGTACCAGTGCACTACGTCCACATCTCTCACCAATCTTGCCGCTCTCAAAGCCGTCCGAACTTTCTGCCTCAAACGCTCAATCTTTTGCTTTCTGTCCGCTTCAACAATGACCTCACAGCCGTCACTCTCGTTACTCTGTGCCCAATTCCGGGCGTATATCAGCCCATGAGCCTCAAACCCCAACTCTCTTAGTGATCGAACCGTGACCGAAAGCATGGAAGAGGAATTCGCCAACAAATGTAACGATTTCATTCTAGTAAGCCAATGTACCGTAAGAATTCAAGAGCACGGACAAAACGACCAATGGCGGTAGAATCCAACCGTGCATTTTGTGCTCGTTGCTCATGGAAATGAACCCATTCCACCAACAGGCTGGGGAGCAGTTGAACACCTCATATGGCAGTATGCAACAGCACTCCGGGATCGTGGTCACGAAGTAACGATCGTCAACGAAAAAAAGTGGAAAGCGATTTTCCAAGTTCTAAAAGTCTGCTCGACCAAGTCTGTTGACGCCATTCACTGCCACGCAGAAAAACCAATTGTGCCACTTAAATTTCTGCTACCCCACCACCTACTTATCTCCACCACTCACAATCCAATCAATCAAAGCGATTTAACAAAGAGCGAACAGAAAGCGGTAAAGCGATGTCATCCTGCTCCCTTCCACCTCACCCTTCGACAAGATATCTCCGACCTAATACAATCTCTGAACCCATCAGCTGTTTGCGCTGTGCAACCAAACGGGGTGAATTGCTCCGACTTCTCTACATGCAAGCAAGGTAATGGCAAAGCAATTTACGTCGGTCGAATCCAAGAACGAAAGCGGCAAAACGAAGTAGCAACACTTCTCGATGCGTCAAACATTGAATGCGATTTCTTCGGCCCCGATTATCAAGAAGTAGAGTTCAATCCATCGCTCAAAAAAATGTACAAGGGCGAAATTGATCGAAAAAAACTGATGGAAAACCTGTGTCAATATAGCGTGCTCATTCTAATGAGCAATAGCGAAGGACAACCATTAGTAGTGGCAGAAGCGCTAGCGGCTGGAATACCTGTCGTCGTATCAAAAGCCGCCTCAGCAAATCTCGATCTCAATCAACCATTCATTCACCTCGTCGAAGACGAATCCATACTTGGAAGCGTGGTCCAAATGGCGATTCAACAACGTGACAATCTCTCCGATCAAATTCGCCACTACGCAGAAATGAACTTTGACTTTGAACAACTCGTAGACCGCTACATCCTTCAAATCCAAGAATGGAATCAAGCAAGGAAGTAAACTAAGGTCAACCAATGTCGCTTGCCCGCTCAATCATCCTCAAGTCTTCTGCGCTCAAACCGGTTGAGTCCATTGTGCGGAAATCTTTCCTATTCAAGCCCTTGGTCACAAGATTCATCGCAGGTGACACGCTAGAAGAAAGCATCAAAGAATCAGAAGCTATCCTGAAAAATGGTCAACGAATCACCCTCGACTACTTAGGGGAAAACACACACTCCGAAGCCGAAGCCTTGGCATCCTGCAAAATTTACGCCGACATGCTCGACCGCATCAACCAAGTTGACCATGTTCAAAATTGGCAACAAAATCAAGTCGGCAAAGAGCCCCTCAACATCTCCATCAAACTTACCCAGTGCGGCCTCGACCAAGGCACAGAGTTTGCTGAAGCAAATTACCGAAAAGTCGTGGAACATGCGGCCCAACATCACAATTTTGTGCGGATTGACATGGAATCAAGTGCCTACACCGAAAGAACGGTTGACATCGTTTCTCGCGTCTTTACTGAGTTCCCCAATACCGGAACAGTGCTACAAAGTTACTTGCATCGAAACGATGATGATGTTGATTTCATGATTGAAAAAGGCATCAGAACAAGACTCGTTAAAGGAGCCTATCTGGAACCTGCAACGGTAGCGTTTCCTGAGAAATCCAAGGTCGATGAGCAATATGTCGCGCAAGCCAAACGACTGCTCAAAAGTGGAAACTATCCAGCCATCGCAACCCAGGACGACAAAATCATCAAAGAACTTTGCAACTTCGTCGAGTCCAACCAAATAGATAAAGCAGGATTCGAGTTTCAAATGCTTCTCGGAATCCGAAGGGATCTCCAAAACTCCCTTGTCAAAGATGGATACAACGTCAGAATCTACGTTCCCTACGGTGATCAGTGGTACCCCTACTTCACCAGACGTCTAGCAGAACGTCCCGCAAACGCATTCTTCATCATCAAAAATCTGTTCAAAAATTAAGCCGAAACACTAATGGCTGCCCAAGCGTCAATAGACACATATGGCAGAACGAAATAGTGCATTAGTCGGAACCGCAATCATTGCCGGAGCCGTCGTGCTTGCAACCTACCTTTTCGGAAACGCAATTGTGCGTACAAGAACGGGAGGTAACGAAATTAAAGTTACCGGTTCAGCAAGAAAAGATATTGACAGCGATTTCATCGCATGGACTGGAAAAGTCGCCTACCGAGCATCAAACCTCAATGACGGATTCAAGTCAGTGAAAGGAAGCGTGGTCACATTAGTTGAATATCTTAAAACAAAAGGGTTGAGCGACAAGGAAATCGTGATAGGAGCCGTGCAAACAACACCACTCTTTGAACAACAACAAAATCCAAACTACGACAACCAGTCATCTTTCAGAATCATCAAAGGTTACGACGTTAGCCAAGCAGTCACCGTCCGCAGCGCACAAGTAGAGCTCGTAGAAAAAGTCAGCCGCGACAGCACCGACTTAATTTCGAAAGGTGTCCCCCTCGAAAGTAGCAATCCACAATTCTTCTACACAAAAATAGGCGACGTCAAACGTGAAATCCTTGGCAATGCCGCCGAGGACGCTCGTAAACGAGCACAAGAAATTGCCTCAAAGAGCGGCGGATCGCTAGGCGAAGTCAGAGGAGCAAGAATGTCCCCTCTCCAAATAACCCCACGATACGATTTCGAAATCTACGATGCCGGTTACAACGACCTCAGTTCAAAAGAAAAATCAATAACCGCCGTAGTCACCATGACGTTCGGCGTGCACTAATATTCAGCGCATCAAG
>JAPLCS010000139.1 GCA_026392145.1 Fimbriimonadales bacterium
TCCACTCCACGCGACTTGAGGGTCACTCTAAGATCAATACTCTCTGTAGGTTGCTTCACAACAAAGGTATCAGTGGAAACTCTGGCATATTCATCTTTTTGCCCATCGGTGCTTTGCCGAGGAGACCACTCCTTGTCCCCGCTCCAATCAGCCAAGTTAAACCATCTTCCCTTCCCAAGTGGCGTATTGATTCTCAATTCAATGCGGATCGCTCCGTTCTCGCTATTGTCAATGTTCCAAGATGGAATGACTTCATTAAAGAGAAATCCAGGCTTGATTCCATTAAATTCCTTGCTCACTTCACCGCTCATCGGAAAATTTACTCTCAGCGGAATTCGAACCAATCGTGCTTGAGAGGGCTGGTTACGAACGGCGTCTCCATTCTTTCCTGTAAAAGCAGCCAAGCTACTCAAGCCAGCAATCAAAGCAAGGGCACCAACCATGTCCCGTTTTTACCTCTTTTTCACCTGGTTATAAGAATTGCCGTCCGTTCAAAGCACCTATTAGATTCGGTAAAATAGGGTTTCCTTTGTCTCTCATCAGAAACATTTTTGCGTCCGATGCAAGACAAACGGCCAACTTTCAACGAAGAAAGGTACAGGCACCTATGGCAACACTGCAGTCAAATAACGTTTTCAATAAGCTTGAATTCCTAAAGCTCATGATGCTCAGCCGAGAAGGCGACCGACGAGAAGGCATTCTCCTCAGGCAGAGCAAAGGTTGGTTTCAAGTTTCTGGCATGGGACACGAAGCCCTTGGAGCACTTGCCTACCTCCTCAGAGAAGACGACTATCTCTATCCCTATTACCGTGATAGAGGACTCATGCTTGCCCGTGGTCTCTCAACTTATGAACTAGCACTCGCCTACTTCGCAAAGCGAGGCAGCAGTAGCGGAGGCCGACAAATGCCCGGTCACTACAGTAGCCGGAAGCACAACGTTTTTAGTGTTTGCACTCCCACTGGCGGCGGCTGTTTACCCGCCTGTGGAACCGCTTGGGCAATGAAACTTGACGGCACGGATAGCGTGGTTATATGCACAATCGGAGACGCAGCATCAAGACAAGGAGAATTCTTCGAAGCGTGGGCGTTCGCAGTTCAAGAAAATCTTCCCATCATCTTTATTCTCGAAGACAATAAGTACGGCATTTCAACCCCAACTGAGAAGTTTCTTCCCTTCCACCTAGGAATTTTCGATGAAAATTCATATGTAAAAGTCGATGGTAGAAAACCTGAAAACGTACTCAATGCTGGCGAAATCGCTGTAAACAAAGCACGATCAGGTCAAGGACCAACCTTGATTTGGCTGGATATTGACCGCCTTTCTTCACACACATCTTCCGATGACCACCGAGTCTATCGAGACCTCGAAGACATTGAAGAAATGCAGCATCGTGACCCCATTAGGTTGCTTGCCGAAGAACTCATCGCCGCAGGTCAACTCACCCAGGAAAGCTTCAAGGCACTTCAAGAAGAAGTGCAGGACTTGGTTGACAAGGATTACTTAGCCGCTGAAAAAGCTGACGATCCAATCGCAGAAGAAGTCATGCGAGACTGTTGGGGAGCTGAAGTTGTGGCAGAAGCACCACCAATCGGCACCGGCAGAATGACCATGGTAAGTTCGATCAATCAAACCTTCCAGAAGGCTCTCGAGAACGATCCGAAAATAGTTTTCTTTGGTGAGGACATAGAAGACCCCAAAGGTGGCGTGTTTGGCATTACCAAAGGTCTAAGCGAACAGTTTCTACGGTTGGCGCCCGGTGTTCGAACTCCAGTTCATTGACTTCATTTCACCAGGCTGGAATCAAATCGTCGCCAATATGAGCACCCTCCGCTGGAGAACTTTTGGTGAGTGGAAATGCCCTCTCACCATCTATGCTCCTTACGGCGCCTACCTACCAGGCGGATCCCTGTGGCACAGCCAATCCAATGAAGCCAGCCTTGCTCACGTACCCGGAATCCAAGTAGGCATTCCGAGCACACCAGAAGACGCTGCTGGAATGCTGTGGTCTGCAATTCACGGGAATGACCCGTCCTTCGTTCTAATTCCCAAGCACATTTTCCGAAAGCAGATGGATGTTTCATCGGTTCAGCCGCTACCGTTCGGCAAAGCAAAAGTCATGCAAGAAGGTTCCGACGTCACTATGGTGACCTACGGCAACACCCTTGAAGTCGTGCTCGAAGCCGCACAGAAGTCAGGCGTTTCGTGTGAAGTCATCGACCTCCGGTCCATAGTCCCTTGCGATTACGAAACCATAACCCAATCGGTCTCAAAAACTGGGCGGCTAGTGGTGGTTCATGAAGACACTAAGACGTGCGGTTTTGGTGAATCAATCATTAGCAATATGGTAAACACGCCAGACCGATTTAATCTCTTCCTCTCTCCGCCTCAACTGGTGTGCCGAGACGACGTTCATATTGGATACAACCCAATTTACGAATATGCCGCACTGCCCGATGTTGAACGAGTAATGGACGCGATTAATGTGGTGATGGAATAGAAATGGATCCTAACAAGAAGTACCGATTTGATACCGACTTGGCACATTTTGGCGAAGACCAAAAGCACCAAGGGGCGGTGATTCCACCTATTTATCAAAACTCCTTGTTTGTGTTTGACACAATGGAAAGCCTGTTGGACAACATGTACAACAATCCCGGCGGACCACCACACCACTACAGTCGGGTCAGCAATCCAACGCTTGAACTCCTAGAAAAGAAAGTTGCCCACTTCGAGGGCGGAGAAGCATGTAAAGTCTTCGCGGCTGGAATGACTGCCGTAACCATGGCAATCATGAGCCAAGTCAAAAGTGGCGACCATGTGGTGACGGTAGATGGTATTTACGGGCCCGCTAAGGTTCTGCTCACAAGCTATCTTGCTCGATTCGGAGTGGAGTGCACCATCGTCGATGGCCGAGATACCCAAGCAATCATTGACGCCTGCAAACCCAATACCAAGCTCATCTATCTTGAATCTCCAACCTCAATCACCTTCCGACTTCAAGATGTTCCCGCAGTAGCTCAATTCGCTCGAAGCCGGGGCATTGTCACAATCATCGACTCCACCTACAACACACCTATCCACATGAAACCGCTGGATATGGGAGTTGATATCGTCGTCCACTCCCTCACCAAGTACTACGGAGGGCACTCAAACGCCACGGGCGGAGCAATCATCTCATCCAAAAAGATCATCGACAATATCATCATGAATGAGGTTCTGATGATGGGAGCGTTATTGGGTCCATTCCAGTCTTGGCTCTTCACCCAAGGAAGCCGAACGATAAAAATTCGCCTGAAAGAGCACGAAAAGAACGCAAATACTATCGCGAGGTGGCTAGAGCAACAACCCCAAGTGAAGGTGGTTCATCACCTTGGTCTCGAATCATTTGCACAAAGAGAAGTATTCCAGTCCACGATGAAAGGATCATCGGGACTATTCTCCTTCGAAACTCACAGCCAGGACAAAGCGGAAGTCATGGAATTCTGTAACCGCCTCAAACTATTCGGCCGTGGCATTTCATGGGGCGGATTTGAAAGCCTGGTAGTGGCGCAACATGTTCAACCAATGGACTATGCAGAGCCATCATGGTTCATTCGACTGTTCATCGGAATGGAGGACGTCGAGGACCTCAAGGAAGACATTTCAGCAGCGCTCAAAGCCTTCAAATAACGTCAACAGACAAAGCAAAGAAAAGCTCGCTGGCGCACACCAGCGAGCTTTTTTCATTGAACTCTGAACAATATTGAGCAATTACTTTTTGATCGAAGCCAGGTCAATAACAAACCGGTATCGAACATCACTTTTCAGCATTCGCTCATAAGCTTCATTGATATAGTCCATGGAAATGACTTCCACCTCAGCAACAATTCCTTTCTCGGCACAGAAATCGAGCATCTCTTGAGTCTCGCGGATTCCACCAATCATCGAACCCGCCAGCGATCGCCGTCACCAACCAATGAGAACGCGCTGATAGAGGCAGGATTGGGCAAACCAACCAACACCATAGTCCCGTTCAACTTGAGCAGACTCAGATAAGCATCATAAGAATGTTCAGCCGAGACCATATCCAAAATCAGATTGAACTTAGAGCCATGAGCACCAAAATCTTCAGGGCTTGAGAGCACCACAAATTCATCAGCACCCAAAGCGAGAGCAGCATCGCGCTTCGATTCAGAGTGACTCAGCACCGTAACCCTGGCACCCATCGCCTTGGCAAACTTCATCCCCATGTGCCCCAAACCACCCAGACCCACGATGGCAACCGAATCACCGGGCTTAACTCCAAAGTATCGAAGTGGCGAATAGGTAGTAATCCCGGCACACAACAAAGGAGCCGTGGCCGCCAAATCCATCCCTTCCGGCACCCTGACAACATACTTTTCGTCAACCACAATGTGGGTCGAATACCCGCCATGGTTCAACTCCTTACCATCTCGGGACTTAGAGTTGTAAGTCGCCGTCATTCCGTTATCGCAATACTGTTCTTCGCCCGCCAAGCACTGTTCGCATGTACGACATGAATCAACAAAAACTCCCACACCTACGGTGTCTCCTACCTTCCAAATCGAGACACCGGCACCAACTTGGGTCACCTTTCCAACAATCTCATGGCCAGGAACCATCGGATAAACAGCGTTACCCCACTCGTTTCTAGCCTGGTGCAAATCTGAGTGACACACTCCACAGTACAAAATCTCAATCAACACATCCGATCCTGCAAGCTCTCTTCGATCAAAAGCCCAAGCTTCTAAAGGGGTAGTCGCGGAATGTGCAGCGTAAGCAGAGGTAGGTAGTCCCATTGGTTCAGTCTATTCTAAAAATCATGACCGAGGTGGGGCGGGAGCAAGTTAACCTCCGCATAACAAAGAACCTCTTTGATATAATTGTTTTGGACTGTTCGCAAGGGGAGCCGTAAATGGCTGAGAGTGGAGAAATCCTTACCCTTTGAACCTGAACTGGTTAAAACCAGCGGAGGGATTGCGTGGCTACTTCGGGTCAAACCTGGCGTTCCGCGAAATATTTGCGGAACGGTCAAGGTGAAAAATGAATTCAAGACAGACCCAAAATGGTTTCACGCTTATCGAACTACTCGTTGTCATCGCGATCATCGCCATCCTAGCCGCAATCTTGTTCCCGGTCTTCGCCCAAGCCAAAGAAGCAGCAAAGCGAACCGCATGCCTCAGCAACGCTCGACAAATTGCCCTGTCACAAAAGATGTACAGTTCCGACGCCGATGACACCATGCCCATTTTCCATGCCTACAACACCACGCCTGCACCGTGGATCGAAGGTCACTTTGGAACAGAGCTACTCTTGCTTCCCTACTGCAAGAACCGAGATGTCTTCAAAAGCCCTTTAGATGCAGGCGGTCCCTATTTGGCCCAAGATCCAGGTTTGGCAGCACGTCCCAGTTCAACCTACTTCCAAGCATACGGTTCCTCCTACCGATTTGGTGGTTGTTCATTCACGAAAGTGCCGAATTTCAGTCGACAAAACGATGCAGTACGAACCGAAAGTTGGGTGGTCACCGAAACAATGTTCGCAGATCCGGCCAATACACGAACCATTAGGGTTGAAATGATGCCGTTTTTCGAAAAGAAGAACGATCCAAATTGCACCAAGTACGGCTACGACTGCGGGTACTTCCAAAAATGGTCGTCTATTGGTGGCTCAGTAA
>JAPLCS010000214.1:0-2392 GCA_026392145.1 Fimbriimonadales bacterium
AATTAGCAGTAGCTGCTACAATGAAACGTCTCCTCTCAAACGGACACGAACTCTATTGTTTGTGGACACACTCCACAGACACCCGAAAATCAGAAGCGATTGCAGGGGCAAGACATCTTGGAATACCCAAAAGCAATCTTTACTTCTTGAGTGGTACCGATGGAAGCATTTGTGATGAACTACTTGAGATTCTTCCCACATATCGAGACATTGTCTCCACAGTGAATCCAGACACTATCGCAGTGGGAGCATTTGAACAAGGGCACCTGGATCACGATGCAACCAGACTCCTAGTTCATGAATGCTTTCAAGGGGAAATCCTTGAATTCCCTCTGTATCACTGGTACCGCTTCAGAAGTATTCAACGAATGAATCAATTCACAATAATTGACGATTCCGAAGTATTTCCACTTCACATTGAGGAAATTAAAATGAAGATTTCCATGGCAAGGCTCTACCCAAGTCAGACAATTTTCAAAGCACTGACGCTCAATCATTGGTACGAAAAAATTATCAGAAAGAAGTCAAAAACAATCGAGCGAGAAATTCTTCGAATTCCAAATACCTTTCACTTTGCCGAACCCAACCATCCCCCCAAATTAGCAAAAAAAATTAAAAAGCACCATAGATGGAAAAGATGGGAAAAGGCTCTCGCCAGATTCAACGAGCATAAGAAAGGTACGATTAACTAAATGTTCAAGAAGCTCATGGAACGAGTCGACCGAATGATGGGTCGAGGCGTAATTGACGAGGATTTCTATGAGGAACTTGAGGAAGCCTTGCTACAAGCGGATACCCATGTTCAAGTAGCACAAGAAATCCTAGACGAGCTACGGCATGCCATCCGAGAAGAAAAAATAACCGAGCCAAGACAGATTAAAGCTCGGCTCCAAAAGTGCATTGCAGATAGATTCCGAACATCAGAATCTGTGGGTCTGGCCGTTGGCGATGTTTTACCAACAGTTTATCTATTCGTTGGTGTGAACGGGGTCGGGAAAACTACTTCAATCGCAAAGCTAGCTCATCTGCTCACCACCAAGTACAAAGCCAAGGTAATGCTTGCCGCAGGGGACACTTTCCGTGCAGCCGCTATCGAACAATTAGACACTTGGGCACAACGTACAGGTTGTGACATAGTGAAATCACAACCAGGTGCAGACTCTGCAACCGTCTTATTTGATGCTATCAACGCTGCCAAAGCGCGAGGAGCACAATTTGTCCTTTGTGATACGGCAGGAAGACAACATAGCAAAGCTAACCTAATGGCAGAGCTAGAAAAGGTCAGAAAAGTTATGAACAAGGCATTAGGTAGATCACCTGATGAAGTATTACTAGTCATAGATGCTAATACCGGGCAGAATGCCATTCGCCAAGCTGAGGAGTTTACAAAAACTGCAGGCGTGACCGGACTTATTCTTACCAAACTCGATGGCACCGCGCGAGGCGGAGCTCTCATTGGTGTTTACGACAAGCTTAAAGTACCAATCAAATTCATCGGCACTGGCGAAAAAGTAACTGACTTCCAAGATTTCAATCCTGATAAGTTCTCAGAACAGCTGTTTCTCTAAAGGATAAGTCAAACCAATTTTCTGAACTGGTGCTTCCCCACTTTTAAGACTTTGCCAATCAGTTGCTCAACAGGAACTCTAAGTTCCGTCACCTTGTCCCCATCAAGGCTCACAGCTCCAGCACTAATCAGCTCCTTTGCCTTTCCGTTACTGGCAGCGAGCCCATTACCACTCAAAAAGGCAGGTAATGAGACAAAGCCATCTTGGTTCCACTCACCGACGATAGACAATTCTTCAGCATCGGTCACAATCTTACGTTGGCTAAAGGTCTCGACAAAGTACCGTTCTGCCTCTTCTCCACATTCTGAAGAATGATACAGACTCACTATTTCTCGAGCTAATCGAACCTTAGCGTCCCTTGGGTTCTTTCCTTCACCCAACATCAAATGAACTTCTTCCATCGGTACATCCGTACAAAGTTCAAACCAATTAGCAATGATTTCATCAGGGATAGACATCGTCTTTCCGAACATCGTATTCGGTTCATCGACAATGGAAATGTAGTTCCCAAGAGACTGACTCATTTTCTCCTTTCCGTCGGTTCCAACGAGGAGCGGACAGAGGACCACGGCTTGAGGCTCCAAACCATACTGCTCCATCAATGTGCGCCCCACCAAATTGTTGAACTTCTGATCATTTCCCCCAATTTCAATGTCGCTCTTTGTTTCAACGGAGTCCATACCTTGGCAAAGTGGATACAAAATCTCATGCATCGCAATAGGCTGGTTAGTAGAAAATCGTTTCGTAAAATCATCCCGTTCCATAATTCTAGCCACGGTATAACGACTGCAAAGCCTGATCACATCCTCAAAGGTCATAGCGCC
>JAPLCS010000214.1:2447-5607 GCA_026392145.1 Fimbriimonadales bacterium
ATTTCAGTCTTCTCAGGGTCAAGAATTTTAAACAGCTGAGTCTTAACCGCCTCAACATTCGCAACGACCTCTTCACGGCTCAATTGCTTGCGAGTCTTGCTCTTGCCACTTGGATCGCCAATTTGTGCAGTAAAGTCACCAATTATAAGGCAAGCAGTGTGCCCCAACTTTTGAAAGTCTCTTAACTTCCTAAGAACTACCGCCCATCCAAGCGTAACATCTTTAGCTGTTGGATCAACTCCCAACTTGACTCGCAAATTTCTCCCAGCAGCAATTCGACTCAGAATCTCTGCCTCACCAATAATTTCGGTAGTCCCCCGACGAATGATGGTGAGTTGCTGTTCCTGAGTCATGAACCTATTTTACTTGGAAGGTAAATAGCTTGCTCCTTTTTGCCACTGAATTCAGATGGGAATTAGAACAGAACAGAGGGGAATAGATTCAGTCAAACTTCATTGAAAGGGTGACATCTTTGGTCCTTTCAAAGTCAGTACGCAATGACTCCATCTTTTCCATCGCAAAATGCCAAGCATCATCACCTAATAATAAACGCATAGGGGGATCGTCCTGCTCAGCCACATCAACCATCGCCTTAGCTGCTTTCAACGGATCACCATCTGCTTGAAGTTGAGCAAAATAGTCCAACACCTCACCAACTGATTCTCGATAGTCATCAAGTTGTGTCTGGTGAGCAGTGAAATTCGAACCCAAGAAATCAGTCCTGAAGGCACCTGGCTCAACAATAATTGTTCGGACTCCTAACATTTTTAACTCCTTACTCAGAGATTCCGATACTGCCTCCAATGCAAACTTTGATGCTCCATAGATTCCAGAGCCAGGAAACGATGAAAATCCAGCAATGCTTGAGATATTCATGATAAGGCCGTGCCTCCGAACTCTCATCCCGTCTACCACAGCATGGATCACGTTCAAGGCTCCAAAGAAGTTAGTTTCGAATTGCCTCCTAGCTTCATCGATGCTGACTTCTTCGATACCGCCAAAGACTCCGAAACCTGCATTATTAACCACCGCATCAATGCTTCCGAATCGCTCGACACCTGCCAACACCGCAGCTTCTATATCTACCTTTGAACACACATCTAACTTCGCTACGCACACTTGGTTTCCGTAGAGTTCCGTTAACTCAGAAAGCACATCGGGCCTTCTAGCAGTTGCCACCACTTGATATCCACGAGACAGCAACTCCTTCGCCAAGCACAATCCAAATCCGGATGAAGTTCCAGTGATTAGCCAGGTTTGGTATCGCATCAAAATTTAACCGTGTAACCAACGGAGAAGTAATAAACCGCAGCAAAAGAGTAGACCTTAGGATTATCAGCCCCACCCTCAAGTACGCGACCACCAACGAAGAAACTGTCTCCACGATCGTTTATCTGATAGTTCAATCGCGCCCCCAAATCAATTGCTCTGCCCTGAGGTGCAAACAAACCATCAATATCGAAATCAAAAAACATCTTGTCACTGACTCGCTCATAACCACTCAAGTGAAGTAACGGCACAATTCCCCTCGGGTCCTTCTCTGCTTCGACCTTTCCCCCTTGTTCCAACCTTATTTCCGCATCTCTCACTTTGAGCGTGTAGCCAAACATCCACTTAGAACTTTCGGTATCTTTCCAGGTTCGTCGATAAGTCAGTCGATAAGAATTAAATTGATAGTAAGCAAAAGTCGGACCTGCACTAAAAACAGTTCCGCGAAAGGTAACCGGAGCATCAAGATTCCCAGTACCAGAAGATGAAAACGGGGCATACAGCAATCTCCATTCCGTATCCTTATTCTGCTTGTAAGTCAAATCAAATCGAGTATTGGTGGTCTTAGCTCCTCTCCCGGTCAAATCATTCAATCCAAACAAAGTGCCAGAATCGCCTGGTATTCGAGCATCATTTCGGTTAATCCAAAACTGTCCACTTTCTATCCGCAGTTTATAAGGCGTATCCTCATCCGCATAAGAACACACTGCAACTGCACCCACAGTCCAAATACCTAATAGTTTTCTAACATCTAATCCGCGATTCATACATTTATCCCTTTGAACTAAATCTCTACATCGTTTCCTACGATACGATACGAAAAAAATCGCCCCCGGCGTTCAACTACCAGAGGCGATTCTCACCACAACAGCGACTTGCGGACGCCTACTGTCCCAATCGTTGCTTTCTCAAAAAGGCAGGGATGTCGATGTCCAAGTCTTCGTAATCCACAGCCTGAGTCTGGGTAGCACTCGTGCTCGTAGCGACGGGTGTAACCGAAGGAGATGCCGTAGCGGTTGCGATTACTGATGTTGTTGGAACATCAAACTGCATTGCAGTCTGCTCACCCACAAACGGTTCCACGCTTGTAGACTCAATAACCACCCCTTCGGGTTTTGAACCTGAATTCAAATCGAAGTTCGGCTGAACAAAACCATTGAGATCAATATTTGGCTTAGCGTATTCGATTGGTGTTTCAACAGGCTTAGTGGTAGGTATCGGTTCAATCACCCCGCGGTTCGGAGACTCTGGTTTGGTATCCGACGACATATAAATGGCCCGATTTGACTTAGACAAAACGGTCTCATTACTCAAGTCCATTCCAGCAGCCAGAAGAGTTATGCGCACTTCATTATCAGGAGTTTCACGATGCACGTGACCCATGATGATTTCAGCTTCTTCAGCGTCTGTGAAATGAAGGATGTATTCCATTGCTTCATACGCTTCTCCAATACTGAAATCTGATCCAGCGGTGATATTCACCAAAAGCTTTCTGGCTCCTTGAATGTTTGTTTCCAGTAGCGGACTGTTTGCCGCGGCCTGCGCGGCCAACTTAGCTCGCTGCTCTCCAACACCAGTTCCAAGGCCCATCAATGCCACTCCCGCATTCTTCATAACAGACCGAACGTCGGCAAAATCAACGTTAATCATTCCCGGCAAAAGAATGATGTCTGATATGCCTTGAACCCCCTGCCGAAGAACATCATCTGCCGCTGCAAACGCCTGGTTCATCGTCGTCTTCTTTCCAACAAATTCAAGAAGTCGATCATTAGGAACGGTGATCAGAGTGTCAACAAATTCTCGGAGCTTTTCTGCGCCTTCATGGGCTAGGCGTCGTCGCTTCGGACCTTCAAACATAAACGGCTTGGTAACAACACCAATCGTCAAAATG
>JAPLCS010000405.1 GCA_026392145.1 Fimbriimonadales bacterium
CGGTTTGAACCATCAGCATCTAGAAACAAGGCGACAGATCCTTCCTGCGCATATCCTGGCTGAGCATCCTTCGAAGCAACTAGGTCATCACCTTGGCGATCTAGGAATATTGCGACACTACGCTCTGAAGCAAAAGCTTGGGATTCATTTTTTCTAATCGCATAAACGTCGTCCCCAGCTAATTCAAATAATGCTGCGAAGCCTTCGTTGGTCGAAAACGATTGTGACTTTCTATCTGCTAAATATGTGTCTCTTCCTGCCTCATCTAATAAGGAGCCGATTCCTTGGGTAGTTGCGCAGGCTTGTGATTCGTTACCACCATCGTAAACATCGTCACCACTCGCATCCGTTAGAAGTCCAATTCCACCTGCAATGAGCCCAGAGTAACCCTGTGAGCGAGCTAGAAATTCATTGACTGGTACTAGTGGGTTGCTGGATATTGAAGTACCATCTGCAACAAGCCCGCCAGCTCGATAGCGATCATTGCCTCCGGGGTTATAGTTCCATCCGAAGCCGCTCATTGCTGCTGCCCCTTGTCCCATGTAGCCGATTTTTAGGTTATCTGATCCTTTAGAACCAACAAAGAGACCGCAACCTGCTATGCCAAATCCTTGACCAAACGCACGGCTTTCCACTCTGGTGGTTTGGTCAACAAGCGTGGCACCCACTCCTGCTATTCCAGTCCCGAAACAAAAAGATTTTCCATTCAAGTCGGGTCGGCTTCCCATAAAAGCAGCAACGCCGATTCCCAAAATGCCCGTGCCTCCGCAACCGTCTCCGAAGTTTGTTGTTGTCTCTGCTCCAAAGTCAATGAGCACTGAAGATGTGTTCTTACCGCTCGCATAACGACCCGTGTACCGATTGTGACCTCCAAGGTCTATACAAAGTCCATTTTGCCGAGATTCGTGAAAATCGTCTCCAATTCCTGAGAGTTCGACATTTACTCCATTTGAGTTGAATTCTAGATTTCCACGCCATCCAATACTGGCAAACCGTTTAAGTTTTGGAAGATTCTCTTCAATTTTTGTTGTGAGTCTGATGCTCGATTCGCGAATCTGCGGCATATTGATTTTGGCTAAGACTTGTGAAATGATGTAGAGGTTTTGCTTTGGTCGAACTCCCAGTTCGGACTTAATATCTGTTCCCGCAGCCGCCCATTGTGGAAGTGAATCAATAAGCATTTGTTTCTCTTCAAGTGATAGCTTTGAGGTAGCAGCTTTAATGGAAGCATTAGCCTGCGAAATCGCTTGAATAAGTTCGGTTACAGGTTTGATGAGGTCAGCGGGGAGTGCAATATTAGCAGGAATAGATGTTGCCTGTATTGATTGGGGAACAGAACCACTTTCTACGGCAAATTCGTTATGCATTGCCTGAAGCATTTTGGAAATAGAATTGTTGCTTTTGGCATGTAATTCCATCACCGATTCACTTCCACTAATGGGGTTTTCTAACGCATTTTTCGTGAGAGCAGGAGACGATTTTGCATTGACTCGGAGGCGAGCAAAGGATAAGTCGGCTTCTCGTAATACCATTGCGGCAAGACCATTTTCGATGGCTTTTTTCTCTCTTGGAGACCACTGAGCTTGAATTGTTGAGGTTGCACACATTGGAGCCAAAAGTAAGAGTAGTCCTCTGGTCAAAATCCCCAATATGTTTTTCATTACTAGTATTTTAACCAGGTTAATTAAATGGCGGTGTGGTTTCTCTGGGTATTGTTGGGTTATCAGTTCATGGGCGGTGGAGCTACTAGAAAGTTGAGTCCCCTTACTAAAAATCGATACATATTTGGAGTTGTTATTTGCCTCGTTATGGTGGGGGCTTTATTGGTGAGTCGCTTATTACAAAGTCGTTCAACGATTTTTAACCCTCATCAATTGCATATTTCTTATTCCAGGGAACCAACCTCTGGGGAAGGAGGCTTTTTCTCCTCTAGTACTGTTAATCAAGATAAGTTCCGGTCACGAATTTTTCCGGCTCAACAGTGGAAGCTAAAGGAAATACCCCGGTTTGTTCGTTGCCCTCTGATGGGATTTCAGGTGAGCGATATCTCAAATGATCGCAAATTGCTACTTTCAAAAGGTAGCAACCGGTCAGGAAACAGACAGTTTTGGACCGCAATGATTGGGAGTGACTATAAGTTAAAAGACATTGTGCCTCTTCCACCTTGTAAGCAAAACACTCGCTACTCAATGACCGTTCGTGGTGAGGTGATTTCCATGGCGTTACCTGAATATCGGGGTTCAATTGATCAAAGTCGTTCTGCGATGACTATTCATCAGTTAAATCCATTTTCGTATCAGGGTGAAATTGGTTCTTTGCTACCGTATAACCGATTACTTCCAGATGGCAGGGAGGTCAAGTCAATGGTGGTTGATGGTAATTCTGTTAATCACGAACCGCAAGGTTATGCGATTTGCTTGAGTACCACAGGCAAACCTGAAGAGCTGATTAGAGGGCTTCAGCCTCTGGACGTGCGCAATATCCAACATAACGGAACCATTTGGGTTTTGGAAGGTGAGATTAGTCTTAAAGGTCAGCCACAAAACTTGATCATGATTCCTCCCAGTCTAAAGAGCGGGATTACTCGGATATCGTTGCCGAAAAATGTGGGACTTGTTTCGACTGTGGTTGGCTATGGTGATGAGGTAACTGTCACAGCTGGTTTAGTCACTTCCAAGATTCCCAATAGAGCGTTCACTACCAATGTGAAGGCATGGAAAGATGGAAAAGTTGGCTTGTGGACTGAACTACCATTGGACGACGAGTACGACTTTGCTACGGCTCGATGCATGATTGCTGGCGGCTGGATTTTTGGGAACTGCGAAAATGTGAGTGGCACCAAGCAAGCAAGTGTCCTCTGGAAAGGTAGCAATTTTTTTGACCTTGCAAATCTTCCCGAGTGGCCAAAATATGGACTAAAAAGTCTTGTTGTGTCGTGGAATCAAAGAGGAGACTTGTACGTTCGGAATGTATTGAACCTACCGACTGGTGATTCTGACTTCTACTTGTTATTACGCAAGTAAATGCCTTGATTAGCCAACAAACTTGTATCCTATTCCTCGAATGGTAATAATTCTTTCCGGTGCGTTTTGATCCTTTTCAAGTCTCATTCTTAACCATCGGATATGGACATCTACGGTTCGACTCGTAACATAGGCGTCCTTCCCCCACACTCTATCGAGTAGTGTTTCTCGAGTAAAAACTTGACCAGCATTCTTAGCAAGGAATAGTAAAAGTGCGAATTCCTTGGGTGAAAAAGTTGTGAGTTTGCCATCGATAAACGCTTCGTGGGTGCGTGGATCAATTTTTAGATTTCCACGCTCGATTAAATCTGGTGCTGCTTCGTTGGTTGCCCTTCTGAGAATCGCTCTCACTCTTGCGACTAGTTCAGACATATTGAAAGGTTTAACGACATAGTCATCGGCTCCCATTTCCAAACCAGCAATTCTATCTTCTTC
>JAPLCS010000224.1 GCA_026392145.1 Fimbriimonadales bacterium
CGTTTAGAGATATGGATGGATTGTGGGAGGGATACAACGTTGAGGAAGTTTGTACCCCTCAGGCAGTAAAGAAGAATCCCGCAATGGTTTTGGCTTTTTATAATTTAAGGCGCAAAGCTGTTGCCGAAGCACAGCCCAATTCGGCTCATTTTGCACTCGCTGATTTAGAGCAGTTTCACGAAGTTCGGATTATCACTCAGAACATTGATGACTTACATGAGCGCGCAGGAAGCACAAGGATTCTCCACTTGCACGGTGAAATTTTTGTCGGCCGAAGTGTTGAAGATTCAGAACTTCGTCAAGAAATTCGAGGGGACATTAAAGTTGGTGATTTGGCTAGCGACGGTGCTCAACTCCGACCGCATATCTGCTTTTTTCAAGAGACACCGTTTTATTGGGATACCGCGCTTCAGTGGGTGACTGAGTGCGATGAATTTGTTGTCATAGGAACTTCTCTCAACGTTTATCCTGCTGCTGGGCTGGTTGACATTGCACGCAACAAGCCGATTACGATCATTGATCCCAACCCTCCTTCGCGTATTGGTGTTTCAACCATTGCACTTCCTGCAACAGAAGGGGTTCCACTTTACATCAAGAAGCTACTTGAGTTGGGATAGGTTGAATAGGGGTTTCCGTTTGAGCGTGGCTTTGTAAAGGTCGCCTTTTCGGCTAAGAGTGAGTTGCACTTCGGAATCAATTCTGCCTTTGAACTGGTTATTGAGGCGCTCAAATCCCATATTGCCTTGCTCAACTCCATCAATTGCCAAGAGATTATCGCCAACTTTGATTCCTGCCTCGGCAGCTGGCCCTTTGTTAACGGCTTGTACGACGCGCCAATACTTTGATTTTGCGTCCCATGCGCATCTGACACCCGCATCTCCGGGTTCCTCATCTTTCACCTTGCCAGTGAAGTTCTCTAACCAGACTCTCCGACGTGCATAGTCAATCGTGATGTTGAAGTTCTTGAGGAAACCAAATCCGATGGTTACATCGCCATCGGCATCTGATTTGGGGAGATCAATAATATCGAAAATGGGGGCTTCTACAGGGACACCAAAAATTGTCACGTCTGGCATTTTAATGCTGAAGCTATCGACGGTTCCCGACGCGACTCCTGAGATTGTCATGAAGTCTGGCTTTTTGCTGATTGGCCAAATTCCTAGACGATCTAACACTTCTTTGTGAGTGGTTGCATAAAAGGAGTTTCCCGTATCGAGGGCTAACACCATTGATCCTGTCTTTGTTTTGACAAGCATTTCAAGTGAGTTGAAACCCGACGGAAGCAGTTTAGCTAAGAACGTTTTTTTGTTATCAGGAACCTTTTTAGTGATGTCGTAGGAATTTGGATAGAATCGAAACTTCTTATTTTCAAAGTTGATTTCGGTGATTGTATTTTTAATCACCGATAGGCCCATGATTCCGTCGCAGTGCATTCCATAGTTCAAGCTGTTATCTGCACCTGGTTGCATTACTGCCAATGCAGTGTCCTCAACTGGAATCTTTTCCTCACCCAGGTACAGCGATTTGATCTTGACGGCATCAACTTCTAGAACGCCGACAAAGTCTTTCAGACTCATTTTTTGGTCGGCTTTTCCTAAATTGATGCCAGAGTCGCACACAACATAACCACCGAATCCGGTGTCGAACATAAACGAAAGATTCTTGCCGTTCACTTTGGCGTCAACAATCATTGCGGTTTCGGTTGTACGAAAAGGTGTTTCAACAATTGACACTCCTTGAGCCACTCCACCTGATGGAGTGGCTGCCGAAGGGGTAGGTTGCATCGTGCAACTTAATAGCAAAGCGAGTGCTGAAGTCATGATCGTAATATCTCTGACGTTTGATTAGTGCCGATTAATTCCTATTTTCTGCCGGTTAACAAATAAATAGGAAGGGTTACAAATCCCAGTCCGCAACAGCTACAAGGAATATGAGCAATTAGCCAGACCATGCTTCCTCTTCGATGAACTAAATCGAGAATCATATAGATAATGACCCCAAAGTTCGCCGCATAACCAAGAATCTGGAGGAGCGGATTTTGAAACTTTGAGGCAAGGTCGTTTATCTTTGCTTGGTCACCAGATTGAGAGACTTTAATCAGTTCAGTCATGTTTGGAAGCATGATTGCGAGTGACCAAACAAAGAGACCAAGTGCTAATGCGGTTAGTAACCAGCCGATGACTGTCCAAGTGGAGCCCAATTTTGTAATGAAAGGGAGTCCTGCTGGTGCAGTTTCAAACTGTGATGCTGCTTCCCTTGCGTATCCTGAGAATCCATTTTGAACATCGACTGCTTGAGGCATTCTGCTTAGGAGGTCCATAGCACCTGCATGCTGTGGTTCCAACTCTAGGGCTTGGTTACAAAGGATTCTAGCGGTTTCTGCATTCCCGCTGTTAAACTCGTGGACTGCTGCGTTGTACCTAACTTTTGCGTCTGTTGGGTTGATATTAACCGCTTGGACAAAAGCCTGACTGGCTTCGCTTCTGTTTCCAAGTTGGCTCAGAGCCACTGCTTCGATTAACTTGGCTTCCCCGTGGTTTGGGTCAATAATCAGAACCGCACGCGCTTTGCTGAGGGCGTCATCGAACTTAGAGGCGTTAATGGCATCGGTAGCCTCACTGAGTAAAGATATGATTTCGTTGCTCATTTGTCATCACATAATACTTGGGAGTAGCGACAGAGGGTTTCATTTTCTGTATACTCTGCGAACTTGTGAGTGTTGTTATAGGTTCTTAACGTTTGAGCCTGTTATCGAAACTCCTCGATATGGTTAGGGTGAAACAGTGAATTTACAGTGGATGAAATCAAACCAATTGACCGCTTTGGCTCTCGGCGTAGTTTTTAGTAGTGTCCTAGTCGGATGCGGTTCCAACTCAAGCAGCAATGCACCAGAAGGAACTACCGGTACTTCTGCTTCCAATAACACCACTCCTCAGGGTGATGTGATTAAGGTTGGAATTGTGGCTAGTGTAAGTGGTGACAATAAGCCATGGGGCGATGACCAAAAAGAAGGGGCTGATCTTGCCGTCAAGGAATTTAATGATGCTGGTGGTTTAGGCGGCAAAAAAGTTGAACTGATTCTTGGCGACTCTGGTTCCAAACCCGAGCAAGCAAAGACCGCGGCAGAAAAAATTCTTTCGGAAGGCGTTATTGGAATTGTAGGAGAAGTCTCTAGCGGAAATACTATTCAGATTGCTAACTCTGCTCGAAGCAAGGGTGTTCCAGTTGTCGCTGTAGGTGCTACCAGAACCGACTTGACGAACGATGGTGGCGTGTGGCGAGTTTGCTACACTGATGCTTTCCAAGGTCCAGTGATGGCTAAGTTTGCCTATGACAAACTTAGATTGAGAAAGGTTGCTGTTATGACAGATATGAACCTTCCTTACTCACAAGGTTTGTCTGAAAGCTTTGTGTCTAAGTTCAAAGAGCTCGGTGGTGAAATTGTCAAGACCGTGTCTTACGAATCGGGCGGGAAGCAAGCTCCTGAATATTCAGCTCAGTTGACCGAAGTTAAGGCAGCTAATCCTGACGGAATGTTCTGCAGTGGCTACTTCACTGAAGTAGGACCTATCGCGCTCCAAGCAAAGAAAGCTGGTTTGAACGTTAAGCTGATGGGTGGGGACGGATGGGACAGCGATCAGCTCCTCGTTAGCGGGGGCGACGCTATTCTTGGTGGATACTTCTGCAATCACTATAACAGCGGAGATAACCGACCCCAAGTTGGCGAATTCTTGAAGAAATGGAGAGCGTCTCATGGCGGTAAGGATCCATCCACCACCATGGCTGCTTTGGGCTATGACGCAACCGCTTTGTTGCTTGATGCGTTGAAGCGAGCTAAGTCAGTTGATCCGAAGGGTCTCAGTGAAGCGATCGAAGCTACCGATGGATTCAAGGCAGTATCCGGCGATATTACTTTGAAGGGTATGAAAGGTAACCCAAACAAGCGAGCAATCATTGTTGAAGTGACCAAGAAGGATGCTTCTGGCAACTGGCAAAAGTTTGCCTTCGACTACACTCCTGAGACAATCAAGTAAGTGGTAAGCCTGCTGTCACTCCCAATCGCAAGCGTTGACTTTACAACGCTTCCCCAGCAACTTGTAAATGGCCTCCTTCTGGGGGCCATTTACGCGCTCATTGCACTTGGATACACCATGGTGTACGGAGTTCTAAAGTTGATCAACTTTGCTCATGGTGAAGTTTTTATGCTGGGATCTTACGGTGCCTTGTTTACTGCTTGGGCACTTGGTTTTGGACCCAATGGAAATGCTGCTCAAGGCAGTTTGTTGACCTTGGTTCTTATGCTTTTGGGAGCGATGGCAGTATCTGGCAGTATGGGACTGGTCATCGAACGGTTTGCTTACCGACCTATTCGCAATCACCCAAGAATTGCCTCACTCATTACCGCAATCGGTCTTTCCTTGTTACTGCAATACGGTGGTCAGGTTTTCATTCTCGAGGGCAAGAAACAGTCCATACCCGAGAAAGTCAGTCCATATCAGTCGAATATTGATATCAACATTGTTAAGCCGAACGAAAAGCTTTTAGAAGAAGCAAAGGCACTTCAGCCAAAACTTGACGCAGCTACCGCTGCTTTTAAAGAAAAACTAAAGACGGAAAAGAGTGAATTTGACTTGTCTCCTCAGGGTGAGTTGTTACGGGATGAAGTTGATAAGCTGACTAAGGAACAGAGAAAACTGCAAGACGATTCTAAGAAGGGATCAGTCTTAGTGCAGATCGCTCAGGGAAAGCTCATTATGTTAGCTTTCACGCTTGTGCTCATGGCGGGACTTACTTACCTAGTTATGAAAACTAAGATGGGACGAGCGATGCGAGCTGTTTCTCAAGATTTTAATGCTGCGTCTCTGATGGGCATCAACATCAACACCGTTATTAGTTTTACGTTCTTTTTGGGTTCGGTACTCGCAGGTGCGGGAGCGATGATGTACTCCACTTTCCAAAGTGCTCCCATTGATACGTTCTCCGGAATGGCGCCAGGGGTGAAGGCATTTGTTGCCGCGGTTCTTGGAGGAATTGGAAATATCCCTGGAGCTGTTCTCGGGGGCATTATTATGGGAATCGCTGAAAACTTGGTAAGTTGGGCGGGATATTCAAACTATCGCGATGCGATCGCTTTTGTCATCCTTATCTCGGTTCTTCTTTTCCGTCCGGGTGGCATTCTTGGTTCAAATAAGGTGGAGAAAGTTTAATGATCTGGGCACGAAATCGAATCATTAGCTTAGTCATTGGCTTTTTAGGGCTGGTCTTGTTTGATAAATTTATCTTGGGACTCTCGGCTAGTTACGACTACGTGAAAATTGTTGTGATGATGTGTGGGGTTTTTGTCACTTTAGCGGTGAGTTTGAACCTGATCAACGGCATCACTGGGCAGTTTAGTATTGGTCATGCCGCCTTCTTCCAAGTAGGTGCCTACACATGCGCTCTTCTTTCGAGTAGCGTGTTTCAAAGCTTTTCTCAAAAGCAGCCTGTTCTTTGGTTGCTGTTTGCGGCTTTGTTTGGTGCGATTGGAGCGGCGATAGCTGGGTTCATTATTGGGCTTCCCTCTTTGAGGCTCAAAGGTGACTACCTTGCGGTGGTGACGCTCGGATTTGGGGAGATCATATCTATTATCGTTAGAAATCAGAAGGCTCTTGGAGAAGCCTATGGTAAGCCTGTGGACAAGATTCATTCAGTGTTCATGGTGTGGGGACTTGCTGTTCTTGCGATTGCGGTTTGTAGAAACCTGCTGAAGACCGCTCATGGTCTTTCGTTTTTAGCGGTGCGTGAGGATGAAGTTGCTTCTTCTGCGATGGGCGTGAATGTAACGAAAATTAAGGTCACGGCATTCGTGATCGGTTCTGCCTTTGCTGGTGCCGCAGGCGCACTTATGGCACACACTAAGGCGTTTGTTACACCGCAGGACTTCTCGATGGATGTCAGCTTTATTATCTTGACTATGGTGGTTTTAGGTGGGACTGGATCGATTACTGGTTCTGTAATCGCAGCGATAATTTTCTACATCATTCCTGAGAAGATGAGAGACTTGCCTCCTTCTATTCCAATGCATGTTCCTGTTGCGGCATTGTTTGGAATCATCGCAGCAGTGATTGGGATGAGAGCGGTTCAGCAGAAAATTCACGATGAAAAGCTGAAGGCGGCAGGGTTGTATGTGCTTTCTATGATTGGTGGTACGATCGTCGCCTTTATGCTTAATTTGCTGCTCAAGGCAGTACCGCCACTTCAAGCAACTATTATTGGGTCTAACCTAAGAATGCCAGTTCTTGCTATTACTCTTGTTGTGTTGATGCTATTGAGACCACAGGGAATTTTTGGACATCACGAATTCAGTTTAGATTGGGTGAAGGGATTATTTAAGCGAAAGTCAGTAGCTACCTCAGGAGGAATAGCACAATGAGTTTGCTCACTCTAAACGAAGCCACTATTAAGTTTGGTGGACTGGTTGCGGTGAACTCAGTGAGCTTTAGCTTGGAAACTGGTGACCTCTTTGGCTTGATTGGTCCCAACGGTGCGGGCAAGACCACTTGCTTTAACATCATTACCGGTGTTTATGCTCCCACGAGTGGAAAGATTCACTTCGATGGCAAGGATATTACTGGCACGCCCTCCAACAAGATTGCCAAACTCGGGATTTGCCGGACCTTCCAGAACATTCGTTTGTTTAGTTCAATGAATGCGATTGAGAATGTGGTGGTGGGTGGCTTTCTTCGCCATGAATCAACGCTCGGTTCTGCACTTGGATATCTTCCAAGTGCCATCAAGGAAACGAATAAGTTGCGTAGTCAGGCCATGGAACTTCTTGATTTGGTCAACTTGGCTGATGTTGCTGAGTCTCGCAGCCGTGATTTGCCTTATGGGAAGCAACGACGTTTAGAGATAGCCCGTGCGTTGGCAACTCAGCCTAAGCTTTTGTTGTTAGATGAGCCTGCGGCGGGTATGAATCCGCAAGAAAAAATGGAACTTCTCGAGATGGTCCGAAAGATTAGGGATGAACTTTCTATCACTGTTCTCGTTATTGAACATGACATGAAGTTTGTTATGAATCTTTGTGAACGGATTTTGGTTCTTGACCACGGTGAAGAAATTGCGCAGGGACCTCCGAGCGAGATTCGCAATGATCCTAAAGTCATTGCTGCTTATCTTGGTGAAGCAGTTTAGGGGGCTTCTTGAAGAAATTTTTCACTTGTGTGCTACTCGTTACGAGCTTTGTAGCTAGTATTTTTGCGGATGTTGACTACAAAGTTCGCGTCATTCCAGCTTCAAAGACATTTGCAGTTAGCATGCAGCTGTCTTCTGCAAAGGCAACGGAAGTTATTCGAATTCCTGCATGGTGCCCCGGCTTTTATTTTTTGCTTGATTACGAAAAGAGGCTGTCTGACTTTGTTGCCTTGGACCCCAAGGGGCAACGACTAGCGGTTCGCAAGGTGGTTTCTCGTGGATTTTTGGTTGAGAATCCTAATCAAACGCCCATCACGGTGAACTATCGAATGCTTGGGAATGACACAGGATTAGGATTTTTTAGAACCCACATTCGGTCATCGATTGCCTTTATTAACGGGCCGGGACTGTTTATGTTCGCCGAGGATAGGTTGGATGAAAAGTGCTCAGTTGAGTTCCAGTTGCCTGACTCATGGGATATCGCTACTCCTATGACTGCTGTTGGAAAGGGAAAATTTGTGGCAGATGGCTACGATGAATTTGTCGATCATCCCTTCCAACTCGGTAAGTTCATCCGAAGAAATTTTGAAGTTGAAAAGATTCGGTTTGAAGTTATTTGGGTAGCTGATCCGGCACCCGCCTGTAATGTCGATGTTGAAACTGAGCGGCTCAAGAAGACATCTATTCCAGCAATTAAGTTGTTTGGTGGTGCTCCTTTCAAAAAGTACACGTATTTTGTACATCTTGAGGTTGGAGATTTTAATGGTGGTCTAGAACATCCGCATGGAACGTTAAACAGATTCGACCCAAAATTCTTGGTCCGTTTGATTATCGATCTCCACAAAGAACCTCTAATCTTTGGTTTAGTGAGGGTGTGACTGATTACTATGCCAAGATGCATGCATATCAGGCTGGATTTTTCTCTGAGTCACAGCTTTTAAGTTCACTTGAGAATATGATTGAGGAACTTGAGATGAGTCAAACCGCTAAGCGGTTAACTCTGGAACAAGTGAGTAAACAAACGTGGGAAAACGGAGGATTTGGTGTTGATGATCTGTCCTACTATACCAAGGGGCTTGTTATTGGTCTTCTCTTTGATGCTCATCTTCGTGGAGATTCCGATGGAAAGCAATCACTTGATGACTTGCTAAGAAAGTGCTTTAAGCAATTTGCTTTACCAGAACCAGGCTTCGAGGAAGATGATATTCGTTCCCTTCTCAAAGAGATGGAGCCCAAGCAGACACCCAAACTCTATGATTTGATGGTTCGTTCGACGGGAGCAATGCCCTACGAATTGCTTAAGAATTTAGGTTTGCGGTTAACGGTTCCAGGTACCAGTTATTTAGAACCTCGATACGCTGTGAACTCTAACTTTGTGGTGACCAATGTAGCGAATGGGGGTGCTGATGATGTACGGATTGGGGATCAAATCATTTCGGCGTTACCAAATGAGAACGATAAAATAACAGTGAAGCTGATGAGAGAAAACAAGCCAATGACGGTGACAGTTAAAGGTAAACGATTTGTCGCTGGTGATTATAGGCTTCGTCGAAACCCATTTGCCACCAAGGAACAGCGACAAAGATTTGACGAGTGGCTAGCTGGTTCAACACCGAAGTAGTCTTCAGTTCTTGGGTTTAATGTATGTGAAGTATGTTTAGGAAGAAACCCGAACCGCCGTTGCTTATCGATTGGCTCATTGTAGGTTTGGGAAATCCTGGACCTGAGTACGCAGGCACGAGACACAATGTTGGCT
Source organism: Fimbriimonadales bacterium (assembly GCA_026392145.1). GTDB lineage: Bacteria > Armatimonadota > Fimbriimonadia > Fimbriimonadales > Fimbriimonadaceae > Fimbriimonas. The sequence continues at coordinate 8,930 of JAPLCS010000224.1, forward strand.
TTGATGTTATTGACGCGCTAGCGAATGCTAATAAGATAAAAATTGACAAGGCGAAACACAAGGCGCGGCTTGGAGTCGGAAAGATAAACGATGTAGGTGTTGTGCTGGTGAAGCCAATGACATTTATGAACGTTAGCGGGCAGGCGATTGCTCCTTTGCTCAAGGAATACGGACTGAAAGCGGAGAATTTGTTGGTCATTGCCGATGACCTAGATATGGAAGTTGGGCGTCTACGATTGAAGCCAAAAGGTGGCTCTGGGGGACACAACGGTCACAAATCTATCATCTCTGCCATTGGTACAGAAGAGTATCCAAGGCTAAAAATAGGAATCCATTCGGAGCGGAGAAACGAGACGGTAGATTTTGTCTTATCAAAGTTTCA
>JAPLCS010000052.1 GCA_026392145.1 Fimbriimonadales bacterium
ATACCCATCATGGTGAATCTTTGCATTTTCAAGGAGAGTCCATGGCAATCCAAGATTACGCAATGAAGGTGTAATCTGCTCATGAATAGGTTCAGAAAACTTTACGCCTTCAATGTTTCTAAAGAGTCTTGTTGGTGTATGAACAAACTCCACAACAGTTCCACCCTCATCGAGATAATTGACTATCTGAATTGAGTATCCACCTATATGAGGTCGAATGACAGCATCCTCAAATCGTCGTTTGCAAGTTTCATCCAGTTGCTCATCTGCATCAATCCAAAGCGCCCACTGACCCGTTGCAAGTTCAAGAGCGGCATTTCGTGCCGCTGAAAAATCATGAACCCATTCAAAGGTACCAATTGTTGCCCCAAATTTCTCAGCAATCTTCACGGTGGAATCAGTACTACCAGTATCAACTACTACTATTTCATCCACACACCCTTTCAAACTTTCAAGGCACGATGCAAGGCAAGATTCTTCATTCTTAGTAATAAGAATCGCCGAAACTGAAATCCCCACACCTTTTTCAGGATTGTACGGGTGCTTACTTAACCAATCATTAGCCGAAAGGTCGGTGGTTCCACGTCGCTCTGCCAAGAGGCTTCGACAGTAGAAATGACGCGAGAGAAGAAGTTTAAGATCATTAAGTCGTTGCGGTTTGTTTTGACTGGTCGCAGCCAGTTCAGTTAAGTATTCAAATCGGTCAGCAGAAGCTTGCTCGCTTCCATAATAACAGTCACAAATAAGACACTCACACAGCGCATCAGCATTGGTCGAATCTTGATCAATAATGTCCTGAAGCCTTTGTCTAGCTTCGGCAAAGCGATGTCCTACCAACGCCTCTCGTGCAAGGTCTACAGTCGTCATTAAGCAGCCTCAGCACGGAATTGTCTTGCAAGATACTTTCGAGCACCTGCAATACTAAACATTTCGTCACGTACTAGCCGTTTAATTGTAAATACAGTCTGAATATCTTCTGGTCGGTAGCGTCGTTGGCCACCGTCAGTTCGGTTAGGTTCCAAAAACTCTTCAAATTCACGTTCCCAGTACCGCAGAGTGTGGATTTCCACTCCTGTAATCTTGCTGGCAACGCTGATACTTACCCAACCATCTGACTTTCGTCGTTCGTTTGTCATAACCCTTCGAATATGAGCACCGGATGCCCACATCTAAGGTATCGGGCAAAACCCAGTATTTTTACAGGGCTGAAACTGAGAAGTTTTGTAAACTTTTCTCCTGAAGCGAATCTGAAGACACGACCAGGAAATTAATTACTCAAGCCACCGACGTCGCTGAGGACGCTTCTTCTTGCGAGATCGCACCATCGCCTCACGTATTTCTCGGTACATTTTTGTTCGAGCTTGAATGCCTTTAATCACACCAAGTTTCTCTTCTTTGAAGCAGTTGCTCACTCCTTTCAACGAAACCCGCTTTACTCGTGCTCGTTTCTTTCGAACCGCCTCAGTGATTTCGACTTCAACTCCAAATCTGACTTCACCAATATGAGGAATTCCCTCAAATAGTTCGCGCTTCATCGCCCGCTGACCACTGAGAAAAGGTGTCACCGCCATCGCTGCATTGGATCCAATTTTCCCTCCACGGAAAACGCCCACGCACATGTCACACTCGTTTCGAATCATAGGGGCAGCAATTTGGTCAACATGCTCTGCGGTAAGTCCCTGCAGGTCTGCATCCACGAACATTACGATATCGGCGTCAGTAGAGGCAACTCCAGCAGCCATGGCCCCACCTTTACCGACATTTTTGGTGAGCGTGATCACCTTGACTCCCGAAACCGTCGAAGCCGCCTCACTCGTGTTGTCTGCACTTCCATCATCCACAACAATGATTTCGCTAGGAATACTCGCACCTTTGATAGCACGAAGCACACCAACGATTCTGGAAGATTCGTTATAGGCCGGAATAATGACCGCGAGACGTAACATTCAGGAACTTATATTGTACAACTTTTAATGTCCCGCACTTACCTCTTAACCAAGGAACCAGCAATACCGACAACAACCCATCTCCAGAAGTCTGTGGCTACTTCTTCAAACTTTTGCCTTCAACACGGTCACGAATTTTATCTTCAATTCTCCAGGCCTGCTCATTCCAAGCTTTTCCAACCGTCGCCAGTGGAGACTTTTGAGCAAGCAAGATTCGGTAGTTTATTCTTTCCCTATTTGGCTTCCATCGCCGTTTGTAAGGTTCATCACCTCGCATAAAATCAAAGGCGGTGCAACCTTCTTCTATTGCACGATCAATCAGTTTAGCAACCAACACAGTACCGGGGGAAAGAGCAGAAGCACCTGGGTCCATGCCTGCTTGGTAGAAGTACATAGTGGTGCCCAGCTTCATTCCGTATACCACACCAATGGGCTTGCCTTCGGCAACAAGCATATTCACTCTTAACATGCCTAAATGCTCTGGATTGGACATCCAAACTCGTTGGAATCGCTCACTAGAACCTAAAAAGGCTCCCGGCAGCCCTCGAGATTTCCAGCGCGCTTTGTGCAATTCAAAAAAAGAGTCGACGAAAGAACACTGGTTCGACTCATCCATCCAAACTACGCTCGCATTCCGCTCACGAAGGGCCTTCCCATCTATTCGCCTGACATCGTATCGTAGACTTTTGCTTAAACCAGTAACATAGTTTTCAAAGCTGGTAGGCAAATCTAAAACTAAACACCTAGCCTGTTCGATACCCTTCTCTAACTCCCACAACGAAGCGAAAGGATGATCACCAGGAATCTGATGCAAGTCGACAAGTCGATCACCTGAACTCTCAATCAAAAATTCACCAATCGCTTTGAGCCCATCCTCGCTTCTATAGAGTGGAGCCAAATAATCCGAGGGACCTATTCCATAAGGTCGAACCGTTCCCCAAACGCTAACCGAGCTTCGCAAAGGGTAAGCAGCAACTAAGTCTTCTCCTTCAAAAGCCAAGACAATCTTAAAATTGCCACGCTTGACAGCGCTAATGGTAGAAAGCCACTCTAAGCTTTGAAAGGGAGTGGAGTGTTTACACTCATTAACCAACTGCCTAAAATCCAGAAGTACAGAGGATGCCTGATGAGAAATAAACTCTCTCCCATCCACAATTTCTATCCGAGGCATCTACTCAAGTATAACTCGCCGCCATAAACGCCATTGACCGTTAACGTTACCCATAAGGCATGACCAGGACTAACCGAATTTAGGGGATACTCTTATGTATGCCGTTGCTAGTATTGCTACCCCTTCTCGCAATTGACTCTCTACCCGGCATAGTAGCAGGACCCTACCTTCAACTCGCCTCAACTCCAAACTCAGTCGTAGTGCAATTTGTTCAACGAGGCAATCAAGGTATCAAGGTCACAAGTGGCAATCTAAAAGTGAAACCAGCCGGCAGCTTAAATTTAGCCACTCCTGGCCTAAAAGTTGTCAAATTTATTGTTGCGGATGTCGGAGAGAAATTCACCTACTCCGTGACAACAGGCGGAAAAACAGCAACTTTTCTTGGTAAAGGAAGCGCCCCTGCCAACAAAACAAAAGTGGCCATCTTCGGAGACTCAGGCAGAGGGCTTCCAGGACAATCTATCCTCGCCAAACAGATGAACCAATACGATGCGAATCTCATCGTGCATGTAGGCGAC
>JAPLCS010000426.1 GCA_026392145.1 Fimbriimonadales bacterium
GTGGTGGTCCTAATGGTGCTGACGGAGGTCGTGGAGGAGACGTTATTCTTCTTGCTGATCGTGGTCGTCGTACGCTGTATGATTTTAGGCTTTTGGACCACTATGAAGCAGATTCCGGTGTTCACGGTCTCGGTAATAAGCGAGGTAAAGACGCAAAAGATATCACGATTCGTGTTCCCGTTGGTACGGTCGTAACGGATGCTGACACCGGTGAACTCTTAGTTGATTTCACCAAGCATGGAATGAGCTTTATCATCGCGAAGGGTGGTCGAGGTGGTCACGGCAACATGCACTACGTGAACTCCGTTCGCCAGGCGCCAAACTTTGCTGAAAAAGGTGGACCCAGCGAAAAAGTTAAGGTCAAGTTAGAACTCAAGTTGCTTGCGGATGTTGGCATTATAGGTATGCCTAATGCGGGTAAGAGCACTCTGATTAGTCGAATCTCGGCGGCAAAGCCAAAGATTGCTGATTATCCTTTTACGACAATTGTTCCGAACTTGGGAGTTGTTCAGTTCCGAGATACGAGTTTTACAGTCGCTGATATGCCAGGACTTATTGAGGGTGCTAGTCAGGGGATAGGGCTTGGGCATCAGTTTTTGAAGCATGTTGAAAGGACGAGAGTACTTATTCACGTTATTGACATCTTCCCTATTGATGAGTCCGATCCGTGGAGTAACTACGAGCTGATTGAAAATGAAATACGGCTTTACTCCCCGGAAATTGCCGCTCGACCCAGACTTATTGCCATCAATAAGATTGATTTGTTGCCGGAATCTGAAATTGCGGAGAGGATTGTTAAGTTCCAGGCTACTGAGTATCCAGTTTTTCCAATTTCAGGAGTTACAGGACAGGGTCTTAACGACTTGCTGAATACGCTTACAGACATTGTGGAAGCATCTACGCCTACGGAAGAGATTCCCGTTCTCATGCCAGCACTCGCAAAGCAGGGTGAAGATTACTGGGAAGTTATTGAAGAGGAAGATGGTTATCGTGTGGTGGGCAAGCGACTGGAAAGAATGATTGCCATGACTGACCTTGAAAGTCGAGATGCGGTTCGATATCTGCAGCGTCGACTTGAGAGAATTGGAGTCATTGAAAAACTGAGAAAGGCAGGAATTGAAGAGGGTGACTCTGTTTCCATTGGCGAATTTGAATTTGATTTCACGGACGAAAAATGAAGATAGGCATTTTGGGTGGAACCTTTGATCCTCCGCACTTTGGACATTTGAAATTAGCGGAATCTGCGTTGGAACAGCTTGGTTTGGATGAAGTTATTTTCCTTCCGGCAAATACTAACCCATTTAAGCAAAAGACTCGCATCAGTCCTAGCAAAGACCGGTTGCAAATGACGGCGATACTTGTTTCAAATCATCCGCAGTTTGCTGTTTCTGATATGGAAATCACTCGTGGTGGACTCAGTTACACCATAGACACTATCGGAGAGCTCCAAATGGTGAGTCCAGGTGAATACTGGGTAATTTTGGGTGCTGATTCTCTCAAAGGTTTTGAGAATTGGAAGAATCCGCAACGGATACTTCGGGCAGCAAGGCTGGCGGTTGCAGTTAGGCCACCTATCAACAAAGATGAACTCTTAAGGACGGTTCCAGCAGAGTTTCATGACCGTATTGACATTATCTCCATGGAACCTATGGAGCACTCCTCTACCGAGATTCGGGAAAAAGTTAGTCGAAATGTGAAGATCGATAGACTCACTTCTCCTGAAATCGTGGATTATATTAAAAAGAACAAACTCTACCAACTCAAATGACATCACAAGAAAAAACAGAATTAATCCGCGAGGCAGCGGACGACATGAAGGCAGAGAGAATTGAGATTCTCGATGTGCGAAAAAAAACCTCTATTGCAGACTACTTTCTCGTATGTAGTGGCACCTCCGATAGACACGTTGATGCTATCGCGGAGCGAGTCGCTGAAAAACTTGCTGTTAGTAAGTTAAAACCATTGAGGTCTGAGGGCGAACGATCTGGATGGATTTTGCAAGATTATGGCGATGTTGTTTTTCATGTGATGAAGGAAGAACAACGGCAGTTTTATGATCTTGAGGCTCTTTGGGAATCGATTCAGCCTAATCCGGACTTGGAGATGTAGTCATTTTGAATTCAGTCGATATCAAAGCAGAGATAAATCGTCTTAAGGCGAAGATTAGCGCTTCGACTGATAAGGATATTGTTGATGCCCTTGAGTACAAATTGGCGGCACTTGAGGCTCAATTAATTGCTGCTGAAAAGGACGAGAAACAAGATGCAATTCTTGAGGCCGCTGTTGTTGAAAGCAAGCTACCTGAGGAAGAAATTGAGAAATTGCTTCGGTTTGGTAGGATGCAGCTTAACCAGAAAAAACATAAGGAGCTTGGTGAAACAGTTTCCAAGTTAGAGGCAAATGCGCCTGACCATCCTAATGTTCTTGAGTTAAGAGCTGAGATCCTTTGTGAAAAGAAGGAGTTTCAAAAAGCTTTACAACTCCTGAAGCGTGCAAGGAAGTTAGCACCTAAGGATGCCCATTTAGAAAGACGACTTGCTGAAGTCGCCATTAAGGCAAGTTACTCACAGAATTTTGATTCGATGATGATGGGTGAACTCTCTGATTCTCCCTTTTTATCAAAGGGAGATATTACTGCAGGAGCCACCTACGCGACCATTTATTCGGTGTTCTTCCCTGGCGCAGGACACATCGTTATTGGGCAAACAGGCAAAGGGATTACGATGTTGATGCTTTGGCTCTCCTGTATCAGCTATTTAGTCGGCACAGGAAGTCTGCAAAGGGGACTCGTTGGATTATTTGCTAGAACCTCATCTGGTGAGGTTGGAATGTTAGCCATTGGCATTGGATTTATTGCGGTCATGATTCATATGATTGCAATTTTCGAATGTGCAGCTCTATCAAAGCGGAAGTCTCCTAGTATCCGTATTGAGAAGCCAAAACCGCCTGTCA
>JAPLCS010000175.1 GCA_026392145.1 Fimbriimonadales bacterium
CGCCGCCACCACCACCGGCCCCGCCAAAGGACCCCGACCCGCCTCGTCCAATCCTATGCTCCCCGGCCGAGTTTCCAACATTACTCCCGAGTAACCTCCCTTCCAGTTCCCTCTCTTACAGTCTCCTCCCTCCCAGCCTCTTCACTACTGGCTCCCACTTCGCCAACTCTAGAATCTCCAGCAAACACCCGCTCAAAACCACGAATAAGGAGAGGTTTTATCTCATAAACTGATACATTTCTCCCCAACTCTTCAGACAGTGAAGTCACCCCATGGCTCCAAATCCCGCACGGAACTATCGAACTAAACCCCTCCAAATCAATATTGCAATTCAGAGCAATCCCATGCATCGAAACCCATCGCCGCATCTTGATTCCGATCGCGCAAATCTTCTTCCCATTCACCCACACGCCCGAGTTCACATCCAACCGCTCGCCCCGAACCCCCACCATCGCGATCGTTTCAATGACCGCCTGCTCCAACTCCCGCATCCAACGGTGCAAATCCTTCCCCAACCGAGAAACATCAAAAATCGGATAAGCCACCAACTGCCCAATCCCATGATAAGTAATATCCCCGCCCCGATCAGTGGAATGAATGTCGATTCCCCGGGCGCGATACCAATCCTCCGGGAACAGCAGATTCTCCGCATGAAAACTCGCCCCCAAAGTCATCACCGGCGGGTGCTCAACTAACAAAAGCGTCGGCGCCATCGTGCCACCCAACACCCCCTCCAGCGTGGCAATCTGAATCTCCAGAGCATCCCCATACGACACCCTCCCCAGATCCCTCACCTCAAAACCACTCACAATCTTAAACCCAACCTTCTTTCAATTGTGACCGACTTACGAGTCATCCTAACCTTGAAACTTATGCTAAAAAACCGATACTCTCTGAAATGATAGTTTTGTTTCCGCAGTTATAACCGCCAGATAAATAGAGGCATTTGCCATAAATCACATACTTGTATAAAATAGCTTCGTTTCGATTTTCATCACGACTAAAGTATCTGGTAAATTCACAAGTTGAAAAAATTTGCTTTTATTTTTGTTCTCGCCATGTTTACGATTAGCGCAGTTCAAGCGCAAAGTAAACCCTCTTGGTGGGAACGTCAAATGTTTAAGTTCCCAAAATCGTTCAGTTTGGATGCTTCCACATTCAGTGCGTGGATTCTTGTTGAGGGTCTTAGTTCAGAAAACGAAACAACAGTGGACTTTATTGTTGAGCAAAAAGACGGCAAGAAAGTAACAATTATGCGTTTCACCATCCTAATGATTGAGAGTTTATGTAAATGGGTTCAAGAAAGCGCAAAGTACATTGAAAATGCTCCTCCAAAGATTGACATTGATGGCGTCTCGTATCCGCTTATCACTACTAAGAGAATAATATACGAGAGTTGGAATAATCCATTTGTGAAGCTTGAGATTTTACGTTCAACTGCATCGCCAAACTTTAGTTTAAGAATCTTTGATAATACGGTTGAAACTGGCGCTCACATTCCTGTAGAACTAAATGCAGCTAAGAAGAACGATTTCATACAATGGCTAAAAGATGTGTCTGAACTCGCTACAAAGGCCAGGTTCCCATCACCTCCACCACCCTCTTCCACCCCAACTCGCTCGTCCTCCTCGCCGGAACTCCCAAAATCGGCGAGCCACTCGCGTGGGCGGGTAAGCAGAAGTAGCTGGGGTGGCACTGGTAAGCCCGCAGAGGAACCACTTTGAGATTCTGAGAATCTGCTTACCAGTGAACCAAGTTGGAATCACGGGCGAATGCGATCAACTATATTCACATGAACCCGGTGCATAAAGGACTTTGTTCTGATATGATTGAGTATCGGTGGTCTTCAGCTCGGGCAGTTCTGCTCAATTAGGGGAGAGATTGACGAGGTTAGGAGTTGGGAGCATGGGCGGAAAGTTGTTCACTGACAAGCTAGTTTTCGGGTGGCTGGCAGGTTTTGGCGCTTGGTCGCTTGACAGTGCCACCCCATTCCCTTCTGCTTAACCCGCCCACGCTAGTGGCTCGTCGGCCAAATAGATGTTCGAAATGTTGATCTGTCAGAAGTAGAAGATCTGGCAGGGTTGAGCGATGTTAGTGAATTAGGTGATTTGGACGACCTGGAAGAGACAGAAGAATGAGACATGAATACAACGCTTCCCAAGCCTTGGAAGCAATAATGGTTGCCTTGCGAAAGGTAAATCCGGCTCTCGCTGAACGCGCCCAGATAGCAATCGATGCCGGAATTGACGCTATCGTTGAACAAGATATTGAAGTTGGCAAGGGCCGAAACCTCAAGCGATCAAAGCGGGAATACCGCGAGAATCGACCCATGACCGACTCAGAGGCAATCGATACTGTAATAGAAGTGCTTGAGGCACATTTGATCGTTCAAAGAAAAGTCGTCAATTCAGTAGTAAAAGAATTCGCGGGTGCTCCGCTCGGAAGGCTTGAACAAGCACCCTTAGACGCCCAAGACTCTAATTACTTATCACTTTCTGCTAGGTACACTGGCACTTCTAAACCCAAGGTGAAATATTCAGTCGAGGTGGTGCCAAACACCGTAGGTGTTGAAAAGAACCTCCAGATTATTGTTCCAGAGTCTGCGCGAGAGCATGATGATCCTGAAGAAGTTAAGCCCTTTACGGTGACGCCTAATGATGACTTTTTGGAAATTCAACAGTTAATCGAGCTTATTCGTGAATTGACGAGGTTTGAGGACTGATGACAACTTTAGCTGACCTTCAAAATGCGATCGACACATTGATGCAACACCCGCTAGGTCCCGGAAATTATCGGCTTATCAGAGTGGTCGAAGAGAAGGCGTACGAAGCATATGTCTTTGGACTCTGTCTACAAGCAGTCCGGAAGCTTGGAGTGACCCCAACGTTGCTGGGAATTTTGGGACATCCAAACCCGTTTGTCTTTCGGGGAGCTCCAGGACAAATTCATTCCACCAGATGGAACTATGGCTACGCAAGGTTTATTTTGGGGACCGAGGAATTTGAAATTCATGCAGGTGTGGAATTCCGTGGGGCATCTAGAATGACTCACGAAGTTGACATAGCAATCATGCGGGCAGTTGATGCCGATGATTGCCGTGCAAATCCTGACGATCCGGCTTCATCGAGCCTCGTGGGGGCTTGGGAGTGTAAGTTTTATGATAGTGCATTGCAAAAGTCTCTGGCTCGAGCCTTTGTCGGTTTAGTCGACGATCTTGGGACGAATATTAGAGCTACTGGCCTATGCTCCAACAAGACACACGCCCAAATGCTCTTATACTTTCAAGCCAAAAAGCGTCCCTACCCCCACTTGGAGCTTTCGCCACTCAATACGTTGGTAGAAGAAAATTTTGTAAATATGGTAGCCGGTGAGCTCAAGAAGATGGCGATGATCTAATTTGCAGGTGAGAATGTAATGGAGGGAAGATAAATGGCAACAAATGGTCGGAAGCCTAAAGTTTTTCTGTGCTCGACCTCGTATGATTTGGAGGATTTCCGGGCCTTGATTGTCGATCGCCTCGGCTCTGAGTTTGAATTCATATTTTTTGAAGATGCTGCCTTTGCAGCACGACGAGGATTACATTCGCATGACCAATGTATCGCAGCGGTCGCTGAAGCTGACATTGTTGTCTGCATTATTGATAGTCGATACGGTGGCAAATACCATGGAAAACAACCAACACGGTTTAAAGATCAAACCATAGAGGTGAAGTATAAAACTGCTTCCGGTCAACCTAAGACGGTGAATGTTGTGACGCCAACTAAGGAACTAAGCATTACTTGGTGCGAGCTCATTGAAGCTTATGATCGTTCTTTGCAAGTGATGACATTTGCCAGGCAGCGAACTCTGGACGAAAAGCAGACCAGGAGAAAAAATCAAGGCAACAAGTCTTACATCCCAGCGCATGTAGATTCTGTGAAAGTCTTCGACCTTCTCGATTGGATCACAAAGCAAGACAAAGACAATTGGATTACGTCCTTCACTAATGCAGTTGATTTGTTAGAGAAAATTTCAAAGTGGCTCAGAAGTGCATCAAACACGATGGTAATTCCTGCGCAACCCGTTTCAGGTCCAAAACCACCCATCATAACCCTGGTTGAAGGAAATCGAGATGTGGACATCGCACGGACAATTGTTTCCCAACTTGGCCTCAAGCGTCCCGTCGAGTTCATTGTTACTCAAGGCAAGTATTCGATGCTGAACGGTTTGCCCCAATACATTGAAGCATTCAAAGATGCGAGCGGCATTATTATCCTTCTGGACGCCGACACGGATGATCAATCTGAAATTGAACGCGAGCGTGACTTGTTGTTCGCAAGAATTCCGAAGGAGCATGCTCGAAAGGTCCGGATTGTGCAAGCAGTTCCTCAATTGGATGAATGGCTATTTGCTATTGAAAAGAAATCGAAGCACCCACCTTCCAAAGAACTCCTAAGATTGTGGACTCATCAATCGACAAGACGGGGCAAGTTAAGACTAGATTCGACCGAGATTGATCTCCAGCGGGGACTTGAAATGTCGCCAAGCTTGCGTCTGTTTGTTTCTGCTTTGATTGAATTTGATTCTACGCCCGACAGTTCGGAGAAAAGTGAGCACTGATACCAGCAAGAAGGGCCTTGTACTTATCATTCTTCAGGCTCTGACGGGTTTGAGCAAAGACCAGATTCTTCAGCCAAAACCTGGGGATGTGAAAGAGTCCGGCAATGGCTTCGGAGGTCGGGGATACTTACTCGGCCGCCCGAGATGCGGGGGACACAGCCCTGTTGCGAAAATTGGAGGCAATAAAGAAACAAAAGTTTCGTGGTCGTCGCGATGGAAGTTAAATTGAAAGAAGTCAGCCGAGATGAGTTGTGGAAACGGGCACTTAGTAGCCCTAAAATCGAGGCCAGAGAAGCCTTGGAGCAGCTAAGTATTACAGCGGAATCGGCCGAAGTTCAGAAATTCGCGGAACTGTTCTCATGCAGAACCCATTGGTTGGATAGGGTTGAAGTTGTCGAAGCGTTGGGGAGAATAGCGAATTCAGAAGCCGTCGAAATGCTGGTCGAAATCGTGATGACTAGTCGTCAACGAATGGTCAAGTATTACGCTGCTCGAAATCTGATTGAAGTCGGTGAGCATGCTTGGACTCGTGCGATTCCAAATCCCGCCAGACCGTCTGATTTTTGGATGTCCTTGATTGGTTACAACCGACTTTTAAACGATGAGTTATCGATTGACGAGCTGAAAAGAATAGCCCTTGAGAAGTCAAAATGGCCAGGTGATCACTGGGCGTGGATGGCGGAATTGAAACAGAAACCCTCGCTTCCGCGGACGGAAAGCCACGACCATGAAAAGTAGTGCGGCGAGCCACTCACGTGGACGGGGTAAGCAGGCGTAGCTGGGGTGGTACTGGTAAGCCCGCAGGCGGATCACGTTGGCATTAGGCCTCTGTGCTCACCTGTGTTCGAACGTTGACCCACCGAGGACGGTGATACGACGATTTTTGGGTACGACGCAGCTTCTCAGCTGACTTCAGAAGTTCGGCCGGGCTACTCGGCGAGTTACACGTTTGATGGGAACGGGAACCGACTCTCAAAGTCGGTGAATGGAGCGACTGAGTATTATAGTTACGACGACGGCGACAGTTTGCTCTCGCCGAGCAACTAGCCGTACACCTACGATGCGGCGGGGAAAACGACATCGGTACGGGTGGGGTTTGCAGCGCCGTCTACGTTGACCTATGACAACGAAGACCGTCTGAAGACATTCATCGGACAGACTTACACCTACAACGGGTTCGATACTCGGGTAGGTAAGACGATAGGGGGTTCGACGACGAGCTACCACCGGGACGAAGTGGGCGTGACTGCGCCTTTAATTTCGGCTTCAGATGCGACTTATACTTCTGGAGTTTCCGCTCTCGCAACTGCATATACTTGAGAATTGTGAGAAGTGCAAAGTTTCTAGTGAACTGTTTGACGCTACCTTCCACATAGGTTGACAAACACCGCCGCCAACTCCTAGTTTCTACCACCCTTAACTATGGAAAGCCCCTTCTTCAACCTCACCGACCGCCCCTTCAAATTCCTCCATCGACCCACCACCACAACCCTCTTCCACCCCAAC